>JAOZKS010000021.1:0-16091 GCA_029935255.1 Pontiella sp. | reverse complement strand
ACACAGGGTAGCGCGGGTTCGAGGGCCTTGGTGCAGGCTACCAAATCGTCTTGATGGCAGGGCATCCCTGGATTTGCCGGTCGGCGGTAACGAGGGAAATGCCTTTTGCCAAGGCCGTGGCGACGATGATGTGGTCGGCGGGATCTTTGTTTTTGCCGAGGTCGATGTTGACGGAGGCGTCGGCAATGGCGGGGGTCAGGTTTTGCAAAATATAATTGCGCGATTGCAGAACAAGATCGATGAAGGTCTGATAGTCGGTATCGACGACCAACCGTTTCTTCTTCATGAGCATGGCGATTTCCCAGAGGGTTATCTCGCCCATAAGGATTCCGCCATCGCGGTCGGCACGGGTCAATGCGCGTTTGGCGGATGTGGATAGCTGGTCTGGTTCGAGAGCATCCCAAATGACAATATGCGTATCGACGGCGATCATTTTCCGGCCTTCCAGTTTTCGCCGGTAGCAGAGAGTATGTCGCCAACCTGGGCGGTCTTGCGCAACTCGCCAAGCATCTGCTTCGCCGAGGTGCGTTTGTCGTCAGGTGCCGTGATTTTAGCGATTTCGCGGTTGCGGGAGGTCAACACCAGTGTTTCTCCATGTTGAACCGCTTTAAGGTATTTGTTCAGATGACCTCGGAATTCACTGATTGCAACTTGAACCATGGCGTCGCCTCCTTGTGTTTTATTTGTACAATGAATTTGTACAAGATCCAGAGAGGTTGGACAAGATGATTATGGCGGATCTTCTATTGGCGTGTTCGCGAGGTTATCAATGTGTTTATTGAGTAGTGCGCGGGTTCGCGATAGGTGGCATCCCAGTTTTTGAAGACGGGTTCTAATCCTTTCTCGCGCAGCATGGCGCAGAACTCGGGAATGTTGCGTTCATCGCTGATGGAAAACTGCTCGGTCGATTCTTCGGAATCATCACTATAGCCGCCCACGGTGGTTTTGCTGGCGACGCTCATTTTGGAAACTCCCAACCCGGCCATCCCGTCGCGCACGCGTTGCGGTTCGCGGGTGGAGAGGACGAGCGGGACGTCCGGCAGGCAGATGCGCATGGCGAAGATATATTGCGCGAGCATTTTTTCGTCGACGGGGTGGTCGGGTGTAAAGCCGCCGAGCTGGGGTTGAATGCGGGGGAACGAAATCGATACCCCGGCCTTCCAAAAGTGTTTCAATAGATATTTGGCGTGGCGGTAAACGCAGAGCATGTCGAAGCGCGGGTCGGCCAAGCCGAGCAAGGCCCCGATACCGACGGTGCGCATGCCGCCGCGCAGCGCGCGGTCGGGAGCGTCGAGTCGGCTGAAAAAATCGCGCTTGTCGCCCCAACGGTGCATCTTTTCATAGACCCCCTGATCGTAGGTTTCCTGATAGAGCGTGATGCCCGTGCAGCCTGCGTCGGCCAGCTCGCGGTACTCGCCTTCAGACATGGGGAACACTTCAATATTTACGTTGTGGATGTATTCGGCGGCGATGGCGACGGAGTCGCGCAGGTAGGGGATATCCGCCTCGGGCATGCGCTCGCCGGTGAGTAGCACGAGCTCTTCAAGGTGCATGGACTTAATCGCTTCCATTTCGTGGCGCAGTTGCGCTTCGTCGAGCACGGCGCGCTTGGCGCGGCGGTCTCCCGCGATCCCGCAGTAGAGGCACCCGCCGTTGCAGAAGTTGGAGAGATAGAGCGGGGTGTAGAGTTGGATCGTTCGGCCAAAGTGCCGTCGGGTAATCGCCTGCGCCCGCCGGGCCATCGGTTCGAGAAATTCCGCCGCCGCTGGGGAGAGCAACGCCGCCAGCTCGCGTTCGCCCGGAGCTTCCGCACCGATGGCGCGTTCAATATCGGCGGCTTTGATTTTTAGGTTGAGCCAAGGCTCGGGATTCAACCATTCGGGGAGAGGGACAGGGGTCATGATTCCTAATTCAGTCATTGGATGAGAGGAAGCTGGTGAGTGGTGAACTGGCCATGGCCAGTTCGCTGGTGGGCATGAGGCCGGCATTGCAGGCGGCTCGGCCGGCTTCGGTGCCGGTCTTGAAGGCGGCGGCCATGGCGGCGGGGTTTTCAGCGGCGGCGATGGCGGAGTTGACGAGTACGGCATCGCACCCCATTTCAAGTGCGCGGGCGGCTTCGGACGGAGACCGCAGGCCGGCATCGACGACGACGGGTATGTTGGCATCGCGGACAATGATTTTAATCATCTCGGCCATGGCAAGACCCTTTCCGGTTCCAATCGCGGCACCGAGCGGCATGACGGCGGCGCAACCTATATCTTCGAGTCGTTTGGCCAGTACCGGATCGGCGGGAATGTAGGGCAGGACGATGAAGTCCTGCTTTACGAGTTCGATGGCGGCTTCGTAGGTTTCGATGGGGTCGGGCAGGAGGTGATGCGGGTTGGGGTGGATTTCGAGTTTTACGATCGGGCTTTTACTCAGCTCGCGGCCGAGCATCGCGGCGCGGACGGCTTCCTTTGCATTCATCGCGCCGGAGGTATTGGGCATGAGCCGCACGGTTGGAAGTTCTGAGAGCGGGCCGTATAGATCGTCCTCCGCCTGATCGCGGTTGAAGCGTCGCAGGGCCACGGTGACGAGCTCGGTACCGGAGGCCTTAACGGCCTCGATCATGGTTTGGGTATCGGAAAATTTTCCCGTTCCGAGAAATAGACGGGAACCAAATCCTTCGCCGCCGATTTTTAAACGATCATTCATTTTATCCACCTCCGACGAAGACGAGCATTTCGATTTCGTCGTTTTCTTTTAGGGTTGTGGTTTCCCATTCTTTGGCTGGGATCACTTCGCCGTTGACCATCAGGGCGGTGTGCTCTTTGTTTGCGCCGAGCTCGTCGAGCAGGGCATCGGCGGAGCCGCCATCCTGGTGTTCGTGCGATTCGCCGTTTACGGTTAGTTTCATTATGTTCTCCAATAAAAAAGCGCCCCGGGAAACCCTGGAACGCTTGAAAACAGTTTCAACGCTCCCTTGCGCCGGTATGATCCGGATCAGGTTCAACGGGTATAATCTCAGCACTTTTCTTCAGGAAAAGGCACCCCGGGTGACTTGGCGCAGAGGTTGCCAGCGCGGGGGGTTGAAGTAAAGCTGGAAAATAGGGGAGAGGTGTTGGATAATCGCACCATGGATTTCAGGAGAGCAGTTTGTGGTTGCGCCGTGGCGCTGTGGGTTTCGGTCGCGTGTTTCGGGGTGGATAATCCGTTGCAGCATCCGTTGGAGGGTTCGATGGTGCGCTACAATGGCATGTACTATGGCATGGCGGCTCAAACGAATGGAGTGATGCTGAGCTCGGAGAACCTGATCGATTGGCAGAGCCCCGATCCTGTGTTTGGTCCGGAGGTGGCTGGGCCTTACGAATTTCTTTACCGCAATGGGTTGTTTTATCTCTATGTGCAGGGGAAGGGCTATGCCGTTGCGGCCAACCCGAAAGGCCCATACTCCACGCTCAAGCGGTCGGGGCCTTCCGGCGTGGATTTACGGGTATTCCAGGCTCCGGGTGGAGAGCTGTTTTCCGTCAACCGGCGAGTGGGTAGCAAGCGGGAGGGTGAAGTCTGGATGCAACGCTATGGCGCGCCGTGGAAAAACGGGGATCGCCCGAAGCGGTTGCTCGATGGTCGCCGCGGGATGTGGGATTCGCTCGATAGCGCCGATTTGGGCGAGCCGGAAATTTTTGGCTATCGCGGAAACTACTACCTGCTCTACGCCGCCAACCATCCAGGCCCCCGTACTGGCTTGCGGGAAATCGGTGTGGCCATGAATGAAAACCCCATTCGGTTAGAAAATCCTGATAAGCTTGCCGAACCTGTCCTGGGGCGGAATGCGGAACGTCTGGCCCGCACCTACACCACGTTGCTACCGTCTGGCGAATATACCGAATGGGAGGGGCGATATACCCTGAACAGCCCCGCTGAGGGTTGGGCAAGACCTGAGTTCACAACGGCGGGTTGGCGCACGGGCGAAGGCGGGTTTGGCTTTCCGTTCGAAGATGGTGAGGCACAGATCCATGCCTGCCGGACCAAGTGGACCTCTGGCGAGATCTGGGTTCGGCGCAAATTTGATCTGACTTCAGGAATTCCGAAAACGCCGTTGCTTAATCTTCGCCATGAGGGAGCGGTACAGGTTTTCCTGAACGGGAAAAAAGTCTATGAATCTTCCGAACCGTCCTTGGCGTATAGCAATTTCGACCTCACCAAAGTTGCGGAAGGCCTCTTCCGCCCGCAGGATAACGTACTGGCGGTGCAGGCGCTTGCGCGACCGCAGGCCGGGTTCAGGTTCCTGGACTTCGGTTTGTTCGATGCCGGCGAGCTTCCGGTCGAGTCCACGGTCTACGGCCTCGATGCTCCGCGTATTTTGGAGGGGCCGAACGGCTTTGAAAAATGGGTGACCTACCGTGCGTATTGGAATGGTATTTTCGGGACAGGGCTCGACCGGGTCTTTTTCTATGACGACGAAATGGTGATTGACGGCCCCACCACCACCCACACGCCGGGCTACCACCCTCCGCCCGCGCGACCCACTTTTGCCGATACGTTCCCCGAGGATGAAGCGGTGGAATGGACGAATCGGTGGTTGTTCGAAGGGGGTGGGTGGGTGCCCGTCGATGGAATGTTGCGGCAAAGTGAAACAAAAGGGGAGGCGAAGGCTTATCTTCGGAAAGACCCGGCCGTCAACTATCTATTTGAAACCCAAATCCGTTTCCCCAAGGCGGGAAAAGGCGGTGCGGGTGTTGTGGCCTATAGCGATGGGAAGCACGACTTGATGATCAGCATTCAACCGGAGGCGCGCACGTGGTCGTATTGGATTGAGCCGGGCAGCCTTGCTCCCAAACGCGTTAAGCTTCCGAAGGGGTTTCGGTTTCTGGAGAACCCGCCCGGCCAGAGCTTTGGGGCGGCCCCGCTACACACCTTGCGCGTCGTGAAAAACGGCGGCTACTTCGAAGTAAAACTCGACCACCTCCGGCTTACTGCCGGCAAACCCATCATAACCAAGCTCACTGGAGCCGGGGTTCCGGGACTCTATTGCCAGAACTCGCTTGCCGAGTTCGATGGCATCTCCTATACGGTGGGCTGGGAAGAATATGGAGAATACATTACCGGTTGGGGGTCGGCGGGCGACGGCACGCCACCCGGCGGGGAGTGGCGCCAGCATCGGGAGCACGGTCTGGAGCAGAAGCGGCATTCCGAACCCGGTCGCGCGTTCAAAGGGGATCTGCTCAATCAATACGAATTCACGGTCAACGCCCAGACTGAAGAACTGGAGGAGGGCAAGGAGCGGTTGTATGGCGTATTCCCGGTATTCATCGACCCAAACAACTATCTCAAGGCCATGATCGATACGCGCGCACGGCAACTGGTGGTTTCCGGGAAGAGGAACGGGGTGGAGATGGCCCCTGTCACGAAGTCGCTCAACCGGAAAATCCCGCTTCGGCATCTCTATGACAAGAGCACCTCCTACCGCGACATTGTTGCATGGGTATACAGTTTGCGGTCACAGTCGGTCATAACCGGATTCGAGCTGCGCTGGTTGGAGGGCGACTATGAACATCTGCGGCAGGAATTCTTCGCGCCTGTGGACGACATGCTCATCCGGTACGCCAAGCTGGATCGCGATCGCGAGCCCATCCTCTGGGAGGATGGCCGGTTTAACGATGCCGACGAACCCAAGCCCAGACCGCAGGAACGGGGGGGTCTCAATCCCGTATCAATCCGCCCGGTCGAGGGAAACCACGTTGGCTTTGGCTTTTATATTGTTTCGTCCATCGTGATCGACAGGAAAACAAAGGAGTACAAGCGCACGTATGTTCCCGGAGAAACGCTGGGATCCAATGAAATGATCGGCGACGATACAACGGAGTCCGATACCATCTCGCGGCCGCAGGAAACGCTGGTGAGCGTCGAGGTGGAATCGAGCTATTTCTTCCGTTGCGTCAAGCTCGAGGACAAAGTGATCATCGAACTCAACGGTCAGCCGATGCTAACGATCGATGGCGTGTGGCCCGCCTCGCAAGTGGGTCTTCTGACGGAAGGGCAACCCTGTTTTTTCAATGGGATTACGCTCTTTGAATTGCCTGCTGAATAGGGCATAAACCCATCCATGAAGATTTATGTCCTGCTCCCCGGAAAGATTAAGCCAAAGGTGTTGGCCGGAGCACAGGAAGAGTATGCAAAACGGCTGAAAGGTTTGGGTGTCGAGGTCGTGGAGTATAAGGCTGAAAAAGGTTCCTCCCGCACACCGGAGCAAACGAAGCAGGCTGAGTCCGCGCGAATTTTTAAGTTGCTGAAAGAGGGCGACTATCTGGTTGCTTGCGACGAACGGGGTCAAAAGATCCAGACCTTGGAAATGGCGGACTTAATCAAGGCTTCTCGGTGTGGCGATTTTCCGCTGGCCGGGAAACGGCGCATGGTGGTGGTGATTGGTGGTGCGCTGGGTTTGGCCGAGTCGGTCCGGGATCGGGCTGATGCAGTTTGGGCGCTTTCGTCGCTGGTGATGGCGGGCGGGGTTGCGCGTATTGTTTTGTTGGAAGGGCTCTATCGCGCCATAACGGTGGTGGATGGGCATCCGTATCATAACGAATAGTGGAATGAGACGTATGAGAATTATATTTTGCTGGCTTTTGGCTGGAGGAGTTGCCCTTGCGGAAGTTGCAGTGGAAACGAATGCGGTGGAGGTCGTGGATGATACGATGGCGACCAATAACGTAGAGGCCGCGAAGGCCGTGGAAGCCATGGTGGTTGAGGAGGGGGAGGAATCAACCGAAGCTACCGAGGCCGCAGAAGCGGCGGAAGTCGCGGAAATGGCAAAGAAGGCCAAAGCTGAAAAAGTGAAGAAGACCCCCGAGAGCGTCGATCCGTGGGAGGCCTTCGAGCCACCCGCAGATAGCGAATTTGACTGGCTTCAGTTGACGTCGGGCGAATGGCTGAAAGGCGACTTCAAGGTGTTGTACGACTATACGCTGGAGTTTGATAGCGATGAACTTGACCTGCTTGAATTTGATTTTGAAGATGTCAAACAGTTGCGAACCCGTGGGATGAAATCGGTGTTTATCGAGGAGGAAGAGGGTCGGCGCAATACCGCCACCCTGCGCGGGGTACTGGAAATCAAAGAAGATCAGGTCGTGCTGCGCCGCAAGGACTATGAGGTGAAAATCCCCCGTTCACGGGTCATCTCCATTGCTGGAGGAAGGCAGCGGGAGCGCGACTATTGGTCCGGCATGGTGTCGTTCGGAGCCACGGTGCGTGGCGGGAATACGGAAACAACCGATATCACCGTGATGGCCAACGCCAAACGGCGTACGGCGGCAACCCGCTTTAACGCCGACTATCTATCGAACTATAGCTACGCGGGCACAGGAGATGCCGGTGTCGAGACGGCCAACAACCAACGTTTGAATGGCTATTACGACCGGTTTTTGACCGGGAAGTTTTTCTGGCAGGTGCTTGCGGCCGAATTTTATCGAGATCCGTTTACGAACATTGATGGCCAGTATTCGGCATCCATGGGTGGGGGTCTTGACCTATTGCATACGTCAAGAACCGAGTGGAACATCAACCTCGGTGCGGGCTTTCAGCAGCAGCAGTTTGTTTCGGTGGAGGCAGGCGAATCCGATTCGTCCAGTTCACCTTTCATGACGGCAGGAACGTTTTTTGACTACGAAATAAATGGCTCGGTCGACTATCTTTTTGATTACAGCTTGCGCTGGTTGAATAAGGATAATGGGCAGTATACCCACCACATGCTCACCAAGATTTCCGTCGACCTGATCAAGGACCTTGACCTCGATGTTTCCTTTATCTGGGATCGTATCGAAAAACCACAGCGCGGTGCGGATGGAATTCTACCTCAGCAGGACGACTACCAGCTCATCGTCAGCCTTGCCTACGATTTTTAATAAGGGAAGCACATGGATATCAACGTTTGGTTAAAAGAACAAATGGTTTCGGCGGAGGCCTATGAAGTCGATGCCTTGCTGGAGAGTTTTCATGAAGAGATGGAGAAGGGGCTTAATGGAGATGCCAGCTCGCTGGCGATGATTCCCGCTTACGTGGGCATACAGGAAAAGGTTCCCTTCGATACCCCGGTGGCGGTGATCGATGCAGGCGGAACCAACCTGCGTATTTGTATTGCCCGATTCGATGCACAGGGCCAGATTCAGATTTCGAGTTTCAGCAAACAGCCCATGCCGGGGCGGGATCACGAAGTCAGCGCCGCCGACTTCTATGCCGTGCTCGCGAATGCACTGGAGCCGCTCAAAGATCAGTTTGAACGCATAGGCTTCTGCTTCTCCTATCCTGCCAGCATCATGCCGGATTTTGACGGCCGTCTGCTGCATTGGACCAAGGAAATCAAAATTCCCGAACTCGTTGGGAAACATCTTGGAGCCGGGCTTTTAGAAGTCCTCGCCGCGCGAGGGGTCACCGGAAAAAAAGTGGTGCTGCTGAACGACACCGTTGCCGCACTACTGGCCGGTTTAGCGCAGGGGCAGAGCTTTGATGCCTCCTCCTACATCGGGTTTATTCTTGGAACCGGAACCAATTCCGCCTATGTCGAGCGCAACGAACGGATTGGTAAGTTGGATGGCTATCTGGCCGCAGGCTCGCAAGTCATCAATGCGGAAACCGGCGGGTTTGCCGCGTTCAAACGCGGCCCGTTCGATCTTCAACTGGACGAAGCCAGCGAAAAACCCGGCGGTCATGTTTTCGAAAAACTCATTGCAGGAGTCTACATGGGTCCACTCACGCTGGAGCTCCTTCAAGCTTTGGCATCCGAAGGCGTTTTCTCTGATCGGGGTGGTGCCTCCTTTTCCATCATGAAGGATCTTTCAACCATTGATGTCGACAATCTCACCGCAGATAACGGGCGCGATGCCGGTGTGCTGGGCACGGCGGCCTTCACCGATCAAGACCGGGAAATCATAAAAAGCGTCTTCATGGCCGTGGTTGATCGCGCTTCCCTATTAACGGCGGTGAATATTGCGGCGGCCGTAACGAAATGCGGGGCCGGGCAGGATCCGCAACATCCTGTATGTATCAATATCGACGGATCAACCTACTATAAAACCTATCAGATGGCCGATCAGGTGCAGGCGTACCTCAAACAGATCCTCGATGCACGCGGACTGCATATCCGTTGCATTCAAGTAGACGATGCCCCCGTCGTCGGCGCGGCCATTGCCGGCCTTACGACACGGTAGGCGGGATCGCCGACCCCGCCTACACCGACCGGGCGATCCTGCGGATCGTTCCTGAAGGGTTCGATAAGCATTGGACCGCGGCCTTTTCCAAGATTCGACGGGGCTTTCAAGCACTGGTTCATGAAGGTTTTTGCCGTGGTGATGGCTTCGGGAATATCCTGCCCATGCGCCAGTGCCGCCGTGATGGCGGAAGAGAGAATACACCCCGTACCGTGCGTGGCGGTGGTTTCGATACGCGGGCTCGAAAGCCATAATGATTGCGTTCCATCGGTCCAGAAATCGTGGCATTCAGCCCCTTCCGCATGGCCTCCTTTGATCAGTACCGAGCTTACCCCCATTTCCAAAATAGACTCCGCAGCGGCTTCCATGGTTTGGAGTGCGCGACCGGTGATTTTTTCAACCTCTGGAAGATTGGGTGTCAGGATTCCAACATGCGGAAAAATTTCATGGGTGAGGATATCGAGCGCCTTGGGATCCAGCAGCTCCGCGCCGGACGTGGATTTAAGGATGGGATCACAGATGAATATTGCCGCGCGAGAGGTGAGCGGTGATTCCATAAATCCGGCAAGGATTCTACAGGTGGCTGCCGAGCCGAGCATTCCGATCTTGATCGCCGCCGGAGGTAAATCCTCTTTCAACGCATCGAGCTGCGCACGCACCATCGATGCCGAGACGGCTTCCATCGACTGCACGCCCAGCGAGTTCTGCGCCGTGATGGATGTGATGACTGAACAACCGTGCACGCCGAATGCATTCATAACCTTAAGGTCGACCTGAATGCCGGCCCCCCCGCCCGAGTCGGAACCCGCAATGGTCCAAGCGGTGGGGGGTGGGTTTCCGAGTTTTGATGGCCAGGTTTCGATGGGGGGGGGCTCCGATGGTTCTCTTAAGAAGGGCAATGGGAAAAGCCCATCCGAAAATCGAAAAATCAACAATCAGTATGCTCCGGTTTCTTCCGGAAAGTGGTAGATCATTTCGCCCTTGTGGGCATAGCCCACTTCGTGTGCGACTCGTTCAATATAAGTGGGATCGGTGTTAAAGCGTTGGTGCTTGCTCTTCAACTCTTTTTCAGCGGCCACGGTCTTGTCGATATTCACTTGCAGGATGTCGCGCGTATTCTGATAGCCCTGCATTTGTTTGACTTTGGGGAGGAACATAAGCACCACGCCAAACAGCAACATTCCGGCGATGACGGTAATCGCGCCCCGCAGGATCATGTTCCAATATTTTTCCGTCTGTTGCATAAGTCCGTGACGCGTGAACCGTGGTTTGTAGCTTTGGAATATAGCGTGGATTCCCGAATCAACAAGCCCGATTTGAACCCCGCAATGGATTCGCGAGCCGCACGCCTCCTTCGGGAAATACGCCCGGTAGCGGTTTTCTATCCACAGATCTTTAAATACAGAGCATTCCTCCTTCTGGTTCAATGCGGTTATTCCATTCGCAAGCGGTAGAACATGCCGGTCCATTCGTTGCTAGTGGAGTCGGTCCAGTTGGTGGATGGAGAGGTGCATAAAAACTCCCATGCACGGGTCCAGTTGTTGGTCGTTAGCGCGGCGTTTCGTTCAATGCGGTTTGTGGTTCCGGGAAACAGGTTGGTAAAAGAAAGGTTCGCCGAGGTTCCTTGAATTTCGAAGGCCGTGATTTCCGGGGGGGCGCTGTTCACCATCACCCCGTAGGTGTCGATAAAATTGAAATCCCCATCCAACAATGAAATTCCAACGGCAAAATTAGTATTCCCGGAAACCGCTCCGCCAAATGGAAATACACCAACCGGAACCGGGTCATAAAGAGTGAACCAAGGGGTTGCCGGATTAAGTTGCTTGTCGAAAATGCGGGCGCGGGAGATCCAATTGGTGCCCGCAGGAAAGTTAGTGCTGATTCCCATCATGCTGCTAACCGTAATCAGATAATGGGAGCCATCGTATGCAATGGAGGGGAATTGTTCACTGTCTGTGGTTGACGCGGCGATGGCAATGCGGTTGGTGGCCACGGCCCCGTTGGGCGACACAAACCGTGCAACAATATCCCACTGTTCCTCAAATCCCGTTGCCTCCCCTTCAATCCCCTCATGGAAAAGTACGGTGTATTTTTCGCCGTCCCAACAGACCGCTGTCGGGTTGCAACTGGGAACGTTATTCTCATCGATCACAAAGTTTCCGCCGACCAGTGCTCCGGAAGGCGAAACAAATTGGCCGTATACATCTTCTCGGTCATAAAATCCGGGTCGGCGTTCCGCCGTAAAAGCCACTAGAAAGTTTGTTCCGTCAAAGGCCACGGAGGCCTCTTTGTCATCGTTGTCCCCTTCCTCGCCGGGAACATTATCTATTGCAATGGGGATTTCCGAGCCAAACAAGGTTCCGTTGGTTGTAATCAGCTGCCCATAGATATCGGGGTCATCGCCTGATCGGTAATCTTCCCAGACCATTAGGAACTTATCGCCACCGAAGGCCACCTTGGATAAATCGGATATTTCCACATCCCCTGTGGAAAAACTGATCTGAACCTCCGTTCCAATCGCGATTCCATTTGTACCTACGCGCTGTCCATAAATGCGCGTATTTCCATCGCCTGCGGAATCCCATGCCACAAAATAAGTTCCGGCGCCGAAGCCGACCACCGGCGCACCACCAAAGCTACCTTGGTTGATTCTTTCTCCGAGCAATTCTCCTGTTTGGCTGATTCGTTGCCAGGAAATCCCGTCATGACCCAGCGTGTTTCCCTGGATTCCCGCGAGAAAGTTGGCTCCGTCAAACGCGGCACTAATACAACCCTCCGGCTGGAGGGTTGCTGCAATGGGGAAGGTCTCTCCAACACCGCCGAAGGAGGCGGGTATCCCCAGTCCTGCAAAAATCAGTGAGAAAACTAGAATATAACAATCATGTTTCTTCATTTTGAATCTCCTTTTATGCCGATTGCCGACCTATTTAAAAGGGAAGCTGGCTATGGATATGGAACGCAAAGCTTAAATCCCTTACTTCACTTACCTGTATATATGTCTTTTGTCGGAGATGTCAATTCGGGGACAAAAAAAGGGGCTCTTCTCGGATGTGCGTTTTTTAGAGCCTCTTTCTTGTTGAAGTAACCCCAGTTTAATGGACACCCGAAAAGGGGCTATATAAGATCCCTAAAGGAGATGTTCCATGACGATTCCTCCGTTGTGTTGTGCCGCATCCGATGCGGTAAGCGTCACCGGTCAGAGCAATATCCATCCATAGATCAGAGTGATTAGTAGCGTGTAGCCGGTGATGGCGTAATACCAGCGTCCGGCAAATTTGGGGGTCTTGATCGGGGCGACGTTGAGGGCCGCTAGAGCCATAAGCAGCGCGTAGAGAATTGAGCCGAAAATCGCAGGACTGAGCAGGCCATCAAAGAGAAACAGAAAGACCAGGATAATGGCATTGTTGTCGAGCGGAAATCCCCAATAGGTTGATTTGTCCACCAGGCCAAAGACATTAAAATAGCTCAGCCGGATCACACTGGTGGCAACAATGATAAAGGCTCCGGGGATGTACCAGGGACTGAAGTTTCCATAGCTCAACAAGATGACAGCGGGACAGATACCAAAACTGACAACATCGATCAACGAGTCGAGCTGGCCGCCATACTCTCCCTGCTCTTTGGTACGGCCTTTCATCCGACGGGCAATGATGCCATCGCTCCAGTCAAAGAAAACCGCCCAGATCAACCCGATCATGGCGGCGGGGAAATTGCCCAGAAAAGCAAAATAGATGCCGAGTATTGCGCATAACAGTCCGACCAACGAACAAATGTTCGGCAGGTCTTTTGCGTAGGAAAGTATGGATTTCGGCGTTGCCGGAGATTCACTCATGATAACTTCTCCGGAGCAACAATCGTCTTCAGGGCTTCAGCGACGATGCGGTTTTCTGTCTGGGTGCGGCTGGCAATACGGATGTAACGGTCGGATTCAGGCATGGTCTTTCCCTGACAGTGCTTGATGTAGATATTGTGCTCTACAAACAGTCTGCGGGCCACTTCGGGGCCGGAGGGAGCATGGTCGGGAAGACGGCAGAAGATATAGTTGGCATCAGGCCGATAGACCGTCATTCCACTGATGGAACAGAGATCCTGATAAAATTGATCGCGGTCTGCACGGACAAGATCACAGCTGGCAAGGAACTCCTGCTGATATTCAGGGGCATGCACCAGAAAGGTTTCTGCAAAGCCGTTGAGATTCCAGATATGCAGTCCTTGACGAACCTGATCGGCAAAGAGTGCGTTGGCCGTCAGCATATAGCCGATGCGCAACCCACAGATACCGTACGCTTTGCTCATGCTCTTGAAGATCGCAAGATTCGGATAGTTGGCGATATCACCTTCCAACGTTTCCCGATCACGCTCCTGGGCAAAATCGATGAAAGATTCGTCAACGATGAGCATGCAGTCGTGCGCGGCCAGCTTGTCCAGCAGGCGTAGCAGGTCGACTTTAGGTACCAGCAGTGAGGTCGGGTTATTCGGTGACACCACTACCGCTACATCAGCTTTGCTTCGTATTGCTTCTGCCGCAAACGTATCGACATCCAGCTGAAAGGATGGAGCTTCGAGGGCAAACTCAACAACATTTTCAGTCGGCGAAGCATTCGCGTATTCATTGAACGACGGCACCGGAACAATCAGCTTTTTGGCCAGATGACCCGAGACAATCTTGATCAACTCGGCGGCGCCATTCCCGACCACGATCCGTTCCGCGGGTTGTGCGATCAGGGTTCCCACCAGTTTTGCCAGGACATTCTGGGCAACCGGATAGTTGAGTACCAGTTCATGAATTTGACTGGTCAGCTGCTGAAAGAAACGCTCCGGCGGAAAATAGAGATTATACAGGTAGGCATGATCGATAAAATCATGCCGCCAATAGCCGCCATGCAGCTGTTCGATGGCCTCAAATTGCTGCTCTTTGTCAGCAGGTTCCGGAACAGTCATATCGTTCTCTATCATATTATGTTTTCCTTTCTATCATAAATTAAAGCGGGCAAGTGGCATTCCTCAAAATGGCCGGTTCCAAACCGTAGCTTTGCTCCTCTCTCGGAAAGGTTGACTCAACCGAGGGGCGTTTGTAGTACTGCGGGGAGTATCGGTTATGCCGGGACCGGGAGTCTGCCCATATCCTGCGCACCCTTGGAACGGCTGCTGATCGCTTTCCGCAGGGGGAGCAGTTTCTCACCCAAGGCAACCTTGCTTCTGGATGGAAACATTCTCTCCGCCGCGCTCAGATCCTCCAGAGTGTCGATCTCATACCAGCGGGCAGCATCGAAGATGACCGGCGCAAGGGAGATCGCCCCTTCAGCGACCATCTCTGCGAAAACAGCCTCATAGTAGTCATTCACCTTTCCGGCGGAAATATACTGATCCAGGCGTTCCTGAATCAATCTCCAGGTGTTGCGGGAGAAGTTATAAATATTCACGGTCTTATAGTGACTGGCGCAATTGCGGCTTTCAGCACCCAGAAAGAAGGCCTTCAGCTGTTTGGAACCATTAAGTGTTACCGTGGTGCCGTTCATCCAAGGGAGCATTTTCGAGACCGCGATTCGGTCAGGCTTGAGCATCGGCGTAAGTAGCTCGGAATGAAAAACCAGATCGCTTTCAATCAACATGAAAGGCTCGTCGATCTCTTTTCCGGCAAGCCACAAAGAGTAGATGTTATTGGTTGTTTCATAAAGCGGGCTGTCAATATAGATGATTTCAATCCCGGCATAACGGCTGCCAAGGTAGTCTTCAATCACTTTAGACAGGTGCCCGGTGACCACAAACAGACGCGTGAACCCATGACTGCGCAGGGAACGCATCAACCTTTCAAGGATGGGGATTCTATTAACTTCAACCAGACATTTCGGGGTTGAATCGGTTAATGGAGAAAGTCGATTACCCATGCCAGCGGCCAGCAACAAGGCGGTTTTAACCGGGGGACCATCATTTGAAAGGTTTCTGGCAACAAATTTTCGGGTGGGTTCAGATGTGTTCAAAGACACGCCGGGACGGGTGACTAACATAATCTACTCCTTTGAGTATAAGTCTCAGAGGAAGCGACGAGATCGTTCCGACCAGAATTGGCCGATAGTCAACGAGTGGTCCCAACTAAGGTTGGATGCTGCAGGAAAAATCCCCACAGGTCGTACTTAATTATTCGATACTAACACGTTGGGGGGGCAAAGCTGTTAGGATTAATCGGTAAATCGATAGTTGGGGCGTTTATAGCAGGCTGTAAATCAAACGGTCCGGACTGGAACGCCCTCTAAACGCTATCGCGGGTTTTGCCTGTTCGCACAATCGAGGTATCCCTGGATTGGCAGCTAGGACAAGCCAGCTGCTTGGCCGTGGAATGCAGGTAGTAAATCTCGGCGCCCTTGGTTCGCTCCGTCTTTTGGTATTTGTAACCGCGGATTCCTTGGGTATGGTATAGGGAGCTGGTTGTCATGGGTTTCCTTTCTTTGTTGGAGAACTTGTAAGGGAACGACAACCAGCTACTTAATTCAATCTCAGAGGCTCTTCTTTGACCCTCTAAAAAACGCACATCTGTGAAGAGCCAAAAAAGGCGGCCTAATGGCCGCCCTTTTCTATTCGCGCTTCAGCGCAGTCTACGCATCGCCATAGCGGCAGTCTGCACCGAGCATTTCCTCGATACGGAGCAGCTGGTTATACTTGGAGATACGGTCGGAACGGCTGAGCGAACCGGTTTTGATCTGGCCCGCGTTGGTGGCCACTGCGATGTCCGCAATGGTGGTGTCGGAGGTTTCGCCGGAGCGGTGGGAAACCACGGCGGTGAAGCCCGCTTTGTGGGCCATCTCGATCGCGTCGAGCGTTTCGGTCAGCGTTCCAATCTGGTTGACCTTGATGAGGATCGAGTTGGCGGAACCTTCCTTGATGCCGCGCGCAAGATATTCTACGTTGGTC
>JAOZKS010000569.1:855-1530 GCA_029935255.1 Pontiella sp. | reverse complement strand
CAGACCGGCTAAAGCCGGGACTACGAACCCTTAAGGAAGCCGATGAAAAAGAACCCCAATCAAATTGAGTTCCTGGACATTCGCCGAAGCCAGCCACGTCCAGCGGGCGGGGGGCAGGTGATCAATGGATACTTCGTTTTCAATCACACCCCGCAGTCCCCAGCTCATGTGGCGTTCACCATCGGAAAAACAACCAAGCACATCTACAACCTGCTCGATGAGGGGGAGTTCCCGCATCGCATCGATGCATCAGCGAGTTCGGCAGGGCGCGCATCGTATGAAATTCCGAGATCAGATGTCATCGAATTTATCGAAGTCCGGCAAGGGAGGTACTGATGATCATGGCTGGAATTATTCTGATGACGATGGCGGCGGGGATTGCGCTGGACACCTTGCTTTGGAGCCGGAGCTGGTCGGAGATGAAGTGTTCGGTCGGGATGGGGGTGACTGGGGCGGCGTTGTTCGTTGCGGGGATGATTATTTAACCACAGAACAGAAGATACGGAACAGGAGGAACATAAATGAAAGTGAATCAAATGGCAGTACGGATGGCGGGGCGCGATATCGCGACGGCGCGGCAATACATCGAGCTGATGCTCAACACGCTGGCAAGGGCGGAACAGATTCTGGCGACGGAGTCGAAGTGCGGCGACAACACCCTTGAGCTTCCAACGG
>JAOZKS010000569.1:0-845 GCA_029935255.1 Pontiella sp. | reverse complement strand
GTGCGGGAGACCCGGCAGCTGGCGGACTCGGTCGAGAATATCACCACCAAGCCGCTCGAAACCTACACGGCGCAGGAGTCTCTCCATGCGTAAGGGGTTCTGGACACACTCGCAACCGGCGAGGTCGGACGATGAAATCTCCACCTACATCATTATTGATGTGTCGGTGCGAGATGCGGAGGTCTTCAATCAGCTCAAGCCACTGCTGATGTTCGCCTTTTCCAAATGCGGAATCGAGCACACAGCAACCAATCCAGAAAAAGACTACGAACGTCAGATAAGGAGAGATCATGCCGCTAGCTAAATATATTACCGAGTTTCAGACACTGGACAATGCCGACGCTTTCAACCGCATCAAGGGGGGAGACTATACCTTTACGCAGCTTGATTCATTGCTCAAACACGAAGAGCGCACCGGCGTAAAACTGGCGCTGGAAACCATGATTGAGACGGGATCGTTGGAAATTCCAACCGCCGGTTGGAATTTGGATCCCCGAGCAACCAACGCCCTGCAATGGGTGAATGCATCTAAGCAATTTGCCCAGATTGCAGTGATCTGCGCGGCGCGCGCCGGGGCGGAATTCGCCAATCTAAAGATCGCGGCCAGTCACGGCGAATGGATGGCCATCATGAAGTCGCTGCCTTTCAGCGCCGAGACGGTCCGCAAATATATCAAAGTAGCGGAAGAGCTGCATGCCCGGCTGAAATCCGGGAATGATGATATCGATCTGCTAGCCCTCCCCGAACCCGCGCAGCTGATGAGTCCCGAATACGCCGAGACCCTCGGAAAGATCCATGAGGTTACCGGGGAGCAGACGTTGCGCCAGCTGTACTTTGATTGGGGT
>JAOZKS010000568.1 GCA_029935255.1 Pontiella sp. | reverse complement strand
GCGTGGCCATCGCCATCCCGCAGTTGCCGCAGGAAGTGCAGCGCATGGGCATCACGACCAAGAAAAAATCGACCGATGCCAACCTCTATGTCGGCTTCTACAGTGCAGATGGTGCCAACTTCGATGATATCTACCTCGCCAACTATGTGGCGCTACGCGTGTACGACGAAGTGGCGCGCTCTCCCGGCGTGGGCGAAGTGCAAGCCTTCGGCGCGGGCGACTATTCCATGCGTATCTGGCTCGATCCCGACAAAATGAAAGCGCGCAATCTCACCGCCGACGACGTGGTAAACGCCGTACGCGAACAAAACCTGCAAGTTGCTGCCGGTCAGATTGGCGAGCCACCCGTTCCCTCGGGGCAGGCCTATCAAATGACCATGAATGTGCGGGGACGCCTACTCGAAGCCGAAGAGTTTGGCATGATCGTTATCCGTACTGGAGAGAATGGCCGCGTCCTGCGTATCCGCGATGTGGCCAAAGTGGAACTCGGGGCACAGACCTACGTCCTCGGTTCCACCCTCAATGGCCAACCATCGGCCACCATCGCCGTCTTCCAAGTCCCCGGTGAAAACGCGCTAGATGTCGTGGATGGTGTTCGCGATACACTCAAAAAGCTGGAACCTAGCTTCCCAGAGGGCCTTAAATATAAGGTCATCTATGACAACACCGATGTCATCAAGGCCTCCATCAAAGAAGTGGTCGTTACCCTCTTCATCACGCTCATTCTCGTGATCCTGACCGTCTACGTCTTCTTGCAAAACTTCCGAGCCACCATCATACCCTCCGTCACCATTCCCGTCTCGCTCATCGGCACCTTTGCAGCCATGTCGGCCATGGGCTATTCCATCAACCAGTTCACCCTCTTTGGGCTCGTGCTGGTGATCGGGATCGTGGTCGACGACGCCATTGTGGTGGTAGAAAACTGTACCCGACTGATTGACGAAGACGGCATGGAACCGAAGGCCGCCGCCAAAAAGGCCATGGTCGAAGTCTCTGGCCCCGTCATTGCCACCACGCTCGTACTGCTCTCCGTCTTTATCCCGACCACCTTCATGGCTGGCATCACGGGGCAGCTCTTCAAACAATTTGCCGTAACCATTTCTGTGGCCACGGTCTTTAGTAGCATTAACGCGCTAACGCTCAGCCCCGCACTCTGCGGCATCCTGCTACGCCCCTCCAAACAGAGCGAACGCAAAGGCTTCTTCGGGCTGTTCAACCGATCGATGGATGCCACCAAGACCGGCTATCTCAAAGTAGTGAACGGTGCCCTGCGCAAATCCATGGTCGGGCTCCTGCTCTTCATTGTACTCGCTTCCGTGGCATTCATCGGGATGGGTAATTTACCCGGCGGATTTGTTCCTCAAGAAGACGAGGGCTACTGCATGATCAACGTGCAACTCCCCGAAGCCTCCTCGCTCGAACGCACGCAGGCCTTTCTGGACAAAGTAAACAAAATCATTGGCGAAACCGCTGGTTTGCGGGACTACATGACGATCTCCGGCTACTCGATCCTCGATGGCGCGGCCATCCC
>JAOZKS010000567.1 GCA_029935255.1 Pontiella sp. | reverse complement strand
CGGGGGCGAGAGCGAGTCGCAGGAGTTTAAGCCGTCGTTTAATCAAGATGTGATTGAAACGGCGGCGGCGTTTGCCAATACGCGCGGTGGACGCATTGTGATTGGGCTGTCCGACTCCGGCGAAGTGCTCGGAACTTCTTTTGGCCGTGAAGTGTTGCGCGATTTTGTGAACCGAATTTCGAATTCCACTCAGCCCGCAGTGATTCCCGATGTGGAGAAGGTGCAGTTGCCCGGTGGTGAGGTGATTGTCGTCAGTGTGCAGGAGTATCCGATGAAGCCGGTATCGGTTCGGGGGCGTTGCTTTAAGCGTTCAGGTAGTGTGACTCGTCAGATGACATCCGCAGAGATTGCGGAGGTTCATTTGCAATGCACGGGGCAAAGCCCAGATGCTCGCATTATAGACGGGAAGACGGCGGAAGACCTGGATCTATCGAAGGTGCAACTTTATATGACCCGTGCGGTGAACAGCGGGCGCCGCACCTTTTCTGTGAATGACGATCCGGTCAAAATTTTAAAGAAGCTTGAGCTGGTTGATTCAGATGGAGCGCTGACTTTGGCCGCTCTTTTGCTTTTTGGGAAAAATCCGCAGTCGCCTTTTTCGCAGGCGGTGATCCATGCAGGTAAGTTGCGAGATGGGGTGGACATTGTAGATAGTCGAATCATCACTGGCTCGTTGATGGATCAGGTGGATGAGGCTCTGGAGTTTATCAAGAAGCACATGCAGGTTGAATATGTGATTGCCGATCAGCTGGAGCGGGAAGAGATTTGGGATTATCCGTTGGCCGCGTTGCGCGAAGGATTGATGAATGCGGTTTGTCATCGCGATTACGGAGATTTAGCTGATATTCAGATCAAGATTTTTGAGGATGCACTGCAGATTTGGAGTCCCGGATTTCTTCCGTTTGGGGTGACGCTTGAGGAGTTGCATCAGCCGACGCATTCTTCCAAGCCTCGGAATCGGCTAATCGCTCAGGTTTTTTATGATATGGGCATGATTGAGAAGTATGGGAGCGGAACGGGTCGCGTGATGAGAGCGTGCAAGGAGGCGAATCTTCCAGCTCCGGATTTCGCCAATTTCTCGGGAGGGTTCCGCATCCTTTTCACGCCTCGAAAAGAAGCGACCCCCCATGTGACCCCCCATGTGACCCCTCATGTGACCCCTCATGTGACCCCCCATGTGAAAAACCTCCTTTTAGTTTTTAGAGGGGAAATGAGTCGGAAGGAGTTGCTGAAAGCTCTTCAGTTGAAGGATCGGAAAAGTTTGAGAGATGTCTACTTGCAGCCTGCACTGAAGGAGCAACTTGTTGAAATGACAGAACCTGACTCCCCAAGAAGTACTTTTCAGAAATATCGCTTAACCGAAAAAGGAAGGGCGATGCTCAAAAATGACGAGTGATCCGTCCATTGTATTTCCCGAAATGTCTGTTGGGTTGAAGATTGTTTCAGCATACACGGGCGAGCAGGTTTCTTCTCTTCAAGAAAATGGGAGGTATGAGTACGAGGTGCTTTCCGCCACCCATAAGCTGAAAAAGAAAA
>JAOZKS010000191.1 GCA_029935255.1 Pontiella sp. | reverse complement strand
GAACTCGGCCCCGAATACGTGCTCATTAAAAAGGGAGGGAACGGCTCCATGCTCTTCACCCAGGACGATGTCTTCCTGCTGCACGCCTACCCGCTCGACAGTTTCAAGGATCCCACCGGCGCGGGCGACACCTTCGCCGGCGGCTTCATGGGCGCGCTCGCCGCCTCTGGAAAAGCCGACAAAGAAGCCCTCCGCCAAGCGATGGTCTACGGCAGCATCGTCGCCTCCTTCGGGGTAGAAGAGTTCAGTCTCGAACGCCTCAAGCAACTCGATCGCAACGCCATCGAAACCCGCGTCGGCGAATTCAAAGAAATGTGCCGGATTTAGAATTCCCCGCGGGGCAACGCTTTTCCCTTTGGGATGAAGCGTTCGCCACATTCGCTGTAGGCGGGATCGGCGATCCCGCCAGGATTACAGCAATGGACACCGCGCCGAGGTCGGATAGCCGGGAGATTTTCGCGCAAGAGCCTGCTTTAATGCGGGCACACCGCCTGTGCTAAACTGGGCGCTATAGGCCCGCACTTCTTCCTGCATGACGGCAGCTTCCTCCACACGGGCAACTTCCAGCAGCATTTCGAAGGCGGTGTAGAGTTCGGGACGCACGTTGGCCGTCGCCGAGACAAACCCCGCCGCACCCTGCTGGATCGGGTTATAAATATGGGAGCTGCTTCCCACAAAGTAACGCGGCGTGTGCTCCATCAACTCCAGATTCTGCGCCGAGTCCTTGAGCGCTGCGTGCGGAACGGCTTTGAGAATTTCCGGTGTAATGGGATTCCCCGTATGCTTCGGAAAGTTGTACAAAATGAACGGCACGTCGGCCGCCGCTTCCAACGTCTGGAAATATTCGATGATGCCCGCCTCGGGAAGGCCCGCCGGGTAGATGGGAGGCAAGGCCGCAACGGCATCCGCCCCAAGTTCATTCGCCCATTGCACCTCGATGAGGTTCTGCGCCAACCCACAACCGCCAACATGTAGAACGATGAACCCCGGAAAATGGGAGCGCGCCAACTTCATCAAGAGCTTCCGCTCTTCCGGCAATAGCGAATAGAACTCCGCCGTGGTTCCGTTCACCATAATCCGCATCACCCCATGTTCCGCCAGAAATTCCAAGTGCCGGACAAATGCGGCTTCGGCGATCTTTCCCGAATCAGAAAATGGCGTGAGAACCGGCACAATCAATCCTTTTAGCTCTTCATTCATGAGATTGAACATATCGGTTTTTCAAAGCTTGGAAAACTCACTTTCCAATCTTTGAAAAGCGCAGCATGCTCCCTTCAGTTAACGGAGAAGATTATGAGAGGCCACATTATTGCAGAAGACCGATTCGAAGTCACCCGCATTCCACCCGGCGGCGAAACATCCGAAACCATTTATGAAAAACTCGTCCACTTTTCAAACGAACTTGCTCAACCTCAGAGCACATCACTAGCAAAATTGATCCGTACCGAGCTCGCCGTCGTTAAAGCCACCGTTTGCGGGGATGAGGATCTGCATATCCATGATCCCTAAGGGGAAAGACCTTGAACTTTTGGAGAGATTAAAAAAAACCCGGAGTTCCATACCTTGGAGTCTCCGGTTTTCTAAAGCCCAAGGCCCAAAGTCCAAAGCCTTATCTCCTGGGCAGGTCGTCCTCGCCTTTGGTGGGCAGGTCGGATTCGCCCATAAGGAACTGGTCAACACAGCGGGCTGTTTCGCGGCCCTCGGAAATGGCCCAGACGATGAGGGATTGTCCGCGGCGGCAGTCGCCGGCCGTGAAGACGTTCTCCACATTGGTCTGGTAGTTCTTTCCGGTCTGGATATTGCCGCGCCCGTCGAGCTCGACGCCCAAGCCCTCAACAACGTTATCGCGTTCGGGGCCAACGAATCCAAGAGCGAGCAGAACGAGATCGGCCTTCCACTCTTTTTCGGTTCCATCGACTTCGTCCATGGTGGCATTGCCCGTCTGGCGTTCGCGGTTAAACTCGACATTGACGGTGCGAACCTGTTTGAGGACATTGTTTTCATCACCCAAAAACTCTTTGGTGAGCATGGCATAGCTACGCGGGTCCTGATCCGCTTCACGGTGCGAGGAACTGGTGCGCAGCTTCATGGGCCAATAGGGCCACGGCTGGTGCGCGGGCCGTTCGTTCGGCGGTTGCGGGAAGAGTTCGAAGTTAACAACGGACTTGCACCCTTGGCGGATGGAGGTGCCGACGCAGTCGGAACCGGTATCGCCGCCACCGATCACGATGACGCGCTTGCCCTTGGCGGAAACCTTTCCTTCGACCTCATCGCCAGCACACTCCTTATTTTGTTGCGGCAGGAAGTCCATGGCAAAGTGTACGCCTTCGAGATCCCGGCCCAGCACGGGAAGGTCGCGCCCGCTCGTGGAACCAATCGCCAAGACGATGGCATCGAAGCTTTTGAGCTCGTCGACGGAAACATCCGTTCCAATCGCGGCGCTGGTTTTGAAACCAATGCCTTCGGCTTCCAGCACTTCGATGCGTCGATCAATAATGTTTTTCTCCAGTTTGAAGTCTGGAATTCCGTAGCGAAGCAGTCCGCCCAAACGGTCGGAGCGTTCGAAAACGATTACGGCATGGCCGGCGCGGTTAAGCTGATCGGCGGCTGCAAGCCCGGCGGGTCCAGAACCAATGACGGCCACGGTTTTTCCGGTACGGCTTTCCGGTGGTTCGGGAACCACCCAGCCCGCTTCGAAGGCGTGCTCGACAATCATCTTTTCGATGTTCTCGATGGTTACAGCCGGCTCGTTGATGCCCAGCACGCAGGAGGCTTCGCAGGGTGCAGGGCAGATGCGGCCGGTGAACTCCGGAAAGTTGTTGGTGGCGGAAAGGATTTCGTAGGCCTTTTTCCAGAGCCCTTTGTAGGCGAGGTCGTTGAACTCGGGAATAATATTACCGAGCGGGCAACCGATATGGCAAAACGGAATTCCGCAGTTCATGCAACGGGCCGCCTGCTCTTTCAGTTTTTTCTCGGAAAACGGTTCGTAGACTTCCTGGTAGTCCTCGATCCGTTCATCGACAGGACGTTCGACCGGCACCTGACGCTTGTATTCTTTAAATCCTGTTGGCTTTCCCATTTTGTCTCCTGCGGAGAAGGGCTTTAGACTTTAGGCTTTGGGCCTTAGGTCTGCCGTTTTCCACTTTTTCTTACTGCGTTAATTAAAGCGTTAGACGTTGGGCTTTTGGCCTTGGGTCTACCGCCATTCCCTCTATTCCAAAGCCTGTGGCCTGAAGCCTTCCTTATTCCCCCGTCTTCTCTTCATCGGCAAGAAGCGCGAGCGCCCGCTTGTAATCAACGGGGATTACTTTGATGATTTTATTCAATGCCCCGTCCCAATCCGCGAGCAGGCGTTTGGCGACGGAGCTGTCGGTATACTCCACATGCTTTTCGAGCATTTCGCGCAGATATTCGATGTCGCTCTCTTCGAGCGGATCGAAATCGACCATCTCGGCATTGCAACGGTTTTTAATGAAGTCTCCGTCCTCGTCGAGAACATAGGCAATGCCCCCGCTCATGCCTGCCGCAAAGTTGCGGCCGGTATGGCCCAGAACGATCGTGCGGCCGCCGGTCATATATTCGCAACCATGGTCGCCGATGCCTTCCACTACGGTTTCGGCGCCGGAGTTGCGGACGCAGAAGCGCTCGCCGGCCACCCCGCGGATGAAGGCCTGACCGGTTACCGCACCATAGAAAGCCACATTCCCGATTAGAATGTTTTCTTCAGGAACGAAGGTGGCCTCTTCTGGCGGACGAATGATCAGCTTGGCGCCGGAGAGCCCCTTGCCAAAGTAGTCGTTGGCATCGCCTTTGATGTTAAAGGTGATTCCGTAGGTACTGAATGCACCGAAGCTCTGCCCGGCGGACCCCTTCCCGTTGATGGTGATAAGGTCTTCCGGAAGGCCGTCCTGTCCGCAACGCTTGGAAATCTCGTGGCTGAGCATTGCGCCGACGGTTCGGTTAATGTTTTTCAGCTCCGTGTCGATCACGACTTTTTCGGCGTGCTTGAGTGCAGGTTGCGCTTGTTCGATCAGCTGGTGGTCGAGGGCGTGCGCCAGTCCATGATCCTGAACTTCCGTTTGGTATCGGCCCACCTCGGGATTCATTTCGGGCTTGTAGAAGATTTTCGAGAAGTCGAGGCCTTTGGCCTTCCAGTGCTCGACGGCATCCTTCACGTCGAGTCGCTGAACTTCGCCGACCATCTCGTTGATGGTGCGGTAGCCGAGCTCGGCCATGATTTGACGTAGCTCTTCGGCCACGAAGTGCAGGTAGTGTACGATAAACTCCGGCTTTCCGCTGAATTTCTTGCGCAACTCCGGATCCTGCGTGGCGACGCCAACCGGACAGGTGTTCTGATGGCAAACACGCATCATGACGCAGCCCATGGCGAGGAGTGGGCCGGTGGCGAAACCGTATTCCTCGGCGCCAAGCAGAACGGCAATGGCTACGTCGCGACCCGTTAGCAACTTTCCGTCGCACTCGACGCGAATGCGATCACGCAGGTTATTGAGCACGAGGGTTTGTTGCGCCTCGGCCAAGCCCAGTTCCCAAGGAAGTCCGGCATGCTTGATCGACGATTGCGGCGAAGCGCCCGTTCCTCCGTCGTAGCCGGAAATGAGCACCACGTCGGCCTTACCTTTCGATACCCCGGCGGCAACCGTTCCCACGCCAACCTCCGAAACAAGTTTAACGTTAATGCGCGCGGATGGGTTTGCATTTTTCAGGTCGTGGATGAGCTGGGCCATGTCCTCGATCGAATAAATGTCGTGGTGCGGCGGTGGAGAAATCAGCGTCACGTAGGGGGTCGAATTCCGGGTTTTGGCAATCCAGGGTTTGACCTTATGGCCGGGGAGCTGACCGCCTTCGCCAGGTTTTGCGCCCTGCGCCATTTTAATCTGAATTTCATCGGCGTTGGTGAGATAGTTGCTCGTTACCCCGAACCGACCGGAGGCCACCTGTTTGATGGCCGAACGGCGCAGGTCGCCGCTGGAATCGAGCGTGAAGCGTTCGATATCCTCGCCGCCCTCGCCGCTGTTGGATTTCCCGCCGATACGGTTCATTGCAACCGCGAGCGTTTCGTGGGCCTCCTGGCTGATAGAGCCGTAGGACATGGCACCGGTCTTGAAGCGCTTGACGATCTCCGTCCAAGGTTCCACTTCGCGCAGAGGAATCGAAGCTTGGTCGGTCTTGAATTTGAACATGCCGCGCAGGGTCTTGATGCTGCGGCCATTGTTGTTAATCATTTCCGAAAACTGCTTATACAGCGCAATATTGTCGGTGCGCACCGACTCCTGAAGCAGGGCTACGGCTTCGGGGCTGAGCATGTGGTCTTCCCCGTTGCGGCGCCATTTGTATGCCCCGCCGATTTCAAGCGGCAGGTTTTTCGGGATCTTGCGGGTGGGGAAGGCCTTCTTGTGGCGCTCCGTCACTTCCCGGGCGATACCGTCCAGTCCC
>JAOZKS010000190.1 GCA_029935255.1 Pontiella sp. | reverse complement strand
CTAACCCAAAAATCCGCCGGAGCCTTGCCCCGGCGGATTTTTGTTTGCCCAGACCTGAGCGGGCGAACCCGGATATTTCATGAGGCACCGTTTTTGACCACGAAGTCGAGACGGACGCGAGGAGTGCGCCACGATAACTTCCGTGCAAAAACAAGAGGTTTTTCAAGTGGCTCAATTGTCTATATTTTCAACTTTGTTCCCGTCTCCATATAAGTAAAAGCGATTCATTTGGTTGGTCGTCGATATTTGGGGGTATTTTTCAGGTAACGCTGAGCAACGTTTCGGACATCCCTTTTTCCGGAGGTGCCAAATGCTTTTGGGTCTTGGAGAATTCGAAGGGGATGGATCGGTTTATATAGAGGGAAAGGTTGGAGCGTTTCACTTATGGCATTATTGGATGATCAAACATACAAGTATCAGCATATCTATGATGATATTATGAAACGGATAGTACAGGGGGAGCTGGTTTACGGGAAACGGCTCCAGCCCCTGCGCGAGTTGGGAATGCATTATGACTGCAACTATCACACGGTTCGGATTGCGCTTTCCAAATTGGTTAAGCGGGGCTATGTGGAAATGCGGTCGGGCAGCGGCACCTATGTGAAATATAAAAACCGAGGTGGTTTCAAGTCCTCTGTATCGGTTGAAAAGGAGGTACGGGCAACGGCGGATCTGGGGGTGCTGTTACCGGTTCGAGGTTCGGCTAAGGGGTCGCAGAAGCTGGTACGTAGTCTCTACGATGTGTCCTTTGAGTTGAAGGTTGGGTTGAACGTCCATGTGGTTCCCCGGATAGATATCGAAACGGCTTCTGTTTCCGATAGTTTGATGGATCAAGGTTGTTGCGCGGTTGTTCTTCCATGGCTTGGAGAGGATCAGGTGCCGTCGGACCTGCACAACTTTATCCGAGCCAGTCGGTTGCCGGTGGTTGTTGCCGACCCCGTCCCGGGGCTTGAGGATAATTATTTCAGTCAGGCAAGTCTCTACGAGGCTTCTCGGAGTTCAGTTGTTAATATGCAGTGCCGCTACTTTAAGTTGCTGGAATATAAGTATATTGCGCTGCTAGGTGCCGTGGGCGGAAATCCGGTGTGTTTTTCGCGAAAGCTGATGGAATACAGCGGTTGGTGCAATCGGGAGGGTTATGAAACGTTGGTGGGAATTCAGGACGATGCATCCGACGATTATAGCCATCTTGTGGAGCGCTGGTCGGCATACAAAGGTTCGGTGGCCGTGGTGGCATGTGATGATGAAATTGCGGACGGCTTCATCGCGGCGTGTGAGCAGAAAGGATTCCGGGTGCCGACTGACTTCGCGGTGCTGGGTCATGATGTGAATGGCGGTCTTGGTTCACATCCGACATTGAGCAGTATGCACGATCACTATGAACATATTGCCGATGGACTGATCCGTCATGCCTGCGCTTTAGGGCGTGGCGAGTCGGCACAAATGGAAAAGGCGGTGTTGCCTAGGGTTCGTGTCCGCGAATCATGCGGGGGGAGGCATCTTATGGGGCGGAAGGTTGATTCAATGGCTTTAAGGTTGTCGGAGGATTCTTGTTAGGGATTGGGAGTCTGTATCTCTGGGTGATTACTTCTCGGTTCTTCGAGGGAACCCAACTGCGCTCGTTTGCAAGCCATTCGTTTGATCGGTGATACGTTCAAGTTTTTAATATAGAAATATGAGAGTTAACTTTATATCTGTTCGTGATGGGATCGAAGGGGTTTTCTTCATGTCTAGAAGTATTGTGGTTTGGCTGACTGTAGGGGGCTGTGAATTAAAATGCCTAACATTTGGTGCTGCTGGATCTCTTATGCCGCTAACTCCTTGGTTGATTTGAAGTCGGCGATTTCAACTCATTTTAGCTGAAGGAATTTCATGCCCTTTTTTTTGGCTTAGATGAGTATCAAGCGAGTAGGGCCCTGCTTGGATAACACCCGGCGATTCGGTCAAAGGGGCTTGAAGAGCATGGCAAGCGTATCTACGCGGCCTATATGGAAATAAGCAAGGGTCAACAAAAGGATGGCTCTTCTCGGAAGTGCGTTTTTTAGAGGTTCCTTCGCGGTGTTATGTTTGGCAGGGCGTAGATCTTTAGGAAGATATTTTTCAGGGTGATCATTAGAGCTAGTTTATTCAAATATAGGCAACCGAAAAACTGTATAAAAAATTTATTATTCTTAATATAAAGGACTAAAAGATGAAGTTTTTAAGCTATATCATGTGTGCCCTCGTAGGAATTACAGCACTGTCATGTGCTGCATCAGACCATGCGTGGAATGATTTAAACGTAAATCAGATCAACCGGGAAAACCCCCACACAACAATGAAGATCTTCCCGGATAAAAAATCGGCGTTGACTCGCGATAAAAAGAATTCTCCGTGGTACAGCTCGTTGAATGGGAATTGGAAGTTCAATTGGGTTGAGAAGCCAGCGGATCGGCCGTCAACGTTTTTCAAGGTTGGTTTTAATGATGCAAAATGGGACGCAATTCCTGTCCCGTCGAACTGGCAGATGCTTGGGTATGGTGTTCCAATCTACACGAACAGCAAGTATCCGTTCCCAAAGAAGCAACCCTATGCTCCAACAGAGTTCAACCCGGTGGGTTCTTATCGTAGAACTTTTACCGTTCCGAAAAGCTGGAAGAGGCGTCAAACCATCATTCATTTCGAAGGGGTTGATGCCGGGTTCTATTTATGGGTCAACGGCAAGCAGGTTGGCTACAGCGAGGGGAGTCGGACTCCGGCGGAGTTTAATATCACAAAATATCTGGTGGATGGAGAGAATGTTCTTGCGGTTCAGGTTTATCGTTGGTCGGACGGTTCCTATCTGGAAGATCAGGATTTCTGGCGGCTAAGCGGAATCTACCGCGACGTTTATTTGATCTCCAACAATGCCGTTCATGTTCGCGATTATTTTGTCCGTACGATCCTTGATGCCAAGTATGAAAATGCTGTGTTGGAACTGGATGTGGATGTCGAGAACCTTGCTGGTACAGCGAGTCGGTATTCTGTAAAAGCAGAGCTGCTGGATGCTACAGGCAAGGCGGTTTTTCCTGCTTTAAGTCAAAACGGAACCGGCAAGCAACTAACCTTTAAAAAAGCGGTCGCCAACCCAAGGAAATGGACGGCTGAAACTCCGTATCTTTATACGTTGCTACTTACGCTTTTGGATGCGAGCGGCAAAACAATTGAAGTGATTCCGCAACGCGTCGGGTTTCGCTCCTGCGAAGTTAAAGACGGTCGTTTTCTGGTTAATGGAAAGGCCATTCATATCAAGGGTGTGAATCGCCATGAACATCATCCGGATTGGGGGCATTACGTAACAAAAGAGAGTATGCTTTTGGATATTAAATGGATGAAACGTTTAAACTTCAATGCCGTCCGAACATGTCACTATCCAGATGTTCCATATTGGTATGAGCTTTGCGATGAGCATGGTATTTATGTATGTGACGAGGCTAATATCGAAGCACATGGAGAGCCGGCAACAGCGGATGATCCCGCTTGGCTTGATAGTCATACCGACCGTATGAAACGCATGGTTGAGCGCGATAAGAACCATGCTTGCATTGTAACTTGGTCAATGGGCAATGAGTCTGGCAAAAAGAAACTTGCTAATTTCCACGTTGTGTATGAGCAGACCAAGGAGCGTGATGCCACCCGCCCGGTCAACTACCAACGATGCGGCACCGGTGAAAGCACAGACATGAATGTTGCGTTTTACGTTAGTGCAAATGGCCTTGAAGAGTATGTCGCCGGGCATGCGGCAAAGGATAACAAACCTTTCGTCCAGTGCGAATATGCCCATGCAATGGGGAACAGTTCCGGAAACCTGAAAGAGTATTGGGATGTCTACTATGCCGACAATCTGGCGCAAGGGGGCTTTGTCTGGGATTGGATGGATCAGGGAGTCCGTCAACCTGTTCCGAAGAAATTTGAGAATGGTCAGGCTGTAGCGGGGCGTAAGCAGGTTGCCTACAATAAATATGACCATACCAAAGAGCCATATTTCTTTACGTATGGCGGTTATTTCGAAAAAGAAGGAGACGTCCATAGTGATAATTTCTGCATGAATGGTGTGATGGATTCCGATATGAAGCCACACCCTGGTGGTTATGCATTCAAGAAAATCCATGAGAATATATTGGTTGAAGCTATCGATTTGAATGCAGGAAAGATTTCCATCAAAAACCGTTTTTTCTTCATCAATACCGATGAGGTTATTGAAGGAACCTGGGAAATCAAAAGTAATGGCAGAGTGGTTGCTTCTGGAAAACTTGCTGGACTCGACATTCAAGCTCAAGAAACCAAAACGTTCGTGCTTGCTCTGCCACCACTACCGAAAGACGGCAAGGAATACTGGCTTAACCTCTCCTTTGGTTTGAAAAAAGACGAGGTTTTCGCGAAAAAAGGATACGAGGTTGCCTATGCCCAATTCCTACTTCCCAGCCAGATCAATCCACCTGTTAAACCGACCCGTACAAACGAAGTCAGGTTGAAAGATAGCGCCGGTAAGGTGACGGTTACACTGCCCGACTATAGAATTGTGTTTGATAAAAAAGTCGGGAAATTGACATCCTACTCCTACAAAGGAATGGAGATGCTCGTTGCCGGTGCCCAGATGAACTTTTGCCGGGCATATACGGACAATGATCGTGGCGCGGGATACCATACGAGTACGGCAGACTGGTATACTGCCGGCACGGATATGAAGATTGAACGCGTTACATCCAAACGCTTGTCCAAAGACTCGGTCGCCATCACGGTTGTGGGTCGGATTGACAGCGTTGAAACGACAGTAACTAATATTTACACGATTTATGGCAACGGTCAGGTTGACGTAGAAGCAAGGATGGAACGCGCTAAGGAAGATCCGAAAATTGTTCAAGAAAAATCCAAGGGCAAAAAGAAGAAAGGCAAGCTAAGTGCCAGCAAAAAACAATCAGCCCTTCTTCGTTTTGGTATGACCTATCAAGTGCCGGAACAGTTCAACCAGATGACGTGGTACGGTCGCGGCCCGGAATCCAGCTATTCAGATCGTAAGTTTGCGAAAGTAGATGTCTATAGCGGCAGCGTCGCAGATCAATGGGTTGAATACGCCAAACCACAAGAAAATGGTAACAAAACGGATGTTCGCTGGGTTTCTTTCACCAACGTTAAAGGTTTTGGGCTAAAGTTTTCCGGAGAGCCTGTATTGAATTGTTCCGCACGTTATTATGCCCAGGAAGATATGTATGATTCTCAGTACAGCTTCCAAATGAAGAAGAATAAAAACATCTTCGTTAATATCGACGGATTTCAGGCTGGAGTCGGTGGTGATACCAGTTGGGGTAGCAAATCGAGAGCATTACCGGCATATCGGCTAAATGAGCAAACCTACACCTATAAATACAGCATGTCGGTTACGAGTCCTTAGGGGACTCGAACTTCCTATTGTACCGCCCAAACAGACAAATAAGAACCGCA
>JAOZKS010000566.1 GCA_029935255.1 Pontiella sp. | reverse complement strand
CCATCATCCCGACAAAGCCGATCGGCCCGCAGATGGCGACTACGCCGCCGACCATCAGGGATGCCGCGAGGAAGATGAGCTTCTTAACACGTCCGACATTCACCCCCCGGCTAATGGCAATATCTTCGCCCACCATGAGCAGGTTCATTTCGCGGTGGAGGAAGATCAACAACGCTCCGCCGATGGCAAGAAAGGGAAGCAGGTTAAAGAGCTTGCCGTAGTCGGCTGTGGTGAGCGAACCCATCATCCACTGGATGATTCGGAACGATTGTGAAAGCCCGCTGGTATATTGGATGAGCAGGATCAGGCTGGAGAAGAAGAAGCTGATGGCAATGCCGGCGAGAAGCAAGGTGGTGGTGGTGAACCCGCCTTTGATTCGGGTGAGTCCGTAGACCAATGCCACAGCGAGCAACGCCCCTCCGAAAGCGGCCAGCGAGGTGCCGGAGATTCCAAGGAGCGTGAAAGCCAATCCGAACCGAATGAATATCGCTGCGCCGAGTGCCGCGCCGCTAGAGACCCCGAGCGTGAACGGGGTGGCTAGCGGATTCCTGAAAAGTGCCTGGAACGACATCCCGCTGAGCGAAAGCATCGAGCCAACCACGAACGCGCATAGTACGCGCGGGATGCGGATGCCTAGTAAAATCTCGCGTTCTTGGCCTGCGGCGGAGAAGGGAATAAACTCCATGCCAAAGAGTGGTGTGATGAACAGTGTTGCGGCGGAAAGTAGCGTTAAAACAGCAAGTTTCTTCACTGTTCACCTCCTGCAATGATGAAGGAGCGGCCCAGAGAGGGGATGATTTCGAATTTGGTGCTGTAGATATTTTCAAGCACATCGGTGTTGGTCATTTCTTTTGGGGTGCCGCTGAAGGTGATGGCGCCTTCTTTAAGTGCGTAGATGCGGTCGCTGCATGCGATGGCGGTATTAATGTCATGATGGATTGCGACGACGGTGATGCCGCTTTCTCGGCAGGCGGATTTAAGGAGGTTCGAAACGTTGGATTGGTGGCGGTAGTCGAGGAAGGTGGAGGGTTCGTCGAGCAGCAGGATCTTTGTGCTTTGCGCCAAGGCGGCGGCGATGAAGGCCATCTGGCGTTCGCCGCCGCTGAGCGTGTTCATTTTGCGGTGGCGGAAGGTTTCGAGCCCGGCGCGTTCGATGGCGGAGTCGATGGCGGCATAGTCGGTGGCTTGCAACGTGGTGAAGGCGGAGAGGTGTGGGTAGCGCCCCATGGCCACAAACTCCGCAACCGTGAGTGGGTTGGTGCGCCCCTCGGCCTGCGGGACATAGCTTTGGAGCTTGGCGAGTGCCTTGGATGAATATTCTGCGAAGGGTTTTCCGCCAATGGCGATGTCGCCGATCCAGTCTCGGTAGATGCCGGCGATGCATTTGACGAGCGTGGTTTTTCCCGCACCGTTCGGGCCGATGACCGAGACGTATTCACCATCGGTTATAGATAGGGAAACCTCTTTCAGGATCGTGTTTCCTGAGAGGGCGATGGAGAGGTTTTCAATTTGGATGATGGGGCTGCTCATAGTCGGGTGTTCGACT
>JAOZKS010000565.1 GCA_029935255.1 Pontiella sp. | reverse complement strand
AAATCTGGCCGTGGGACGGCCCCGGCGACGCCATGTTCATCGCCCGCTTCATTCGCGCGGCGGAATAAGCCTCCGGCAATAGGCCGGAAAAGAAGCTGTTTCCCTGCAAATGCGTCGCTAATGTGTGCACCCACTAGGATTTGCATTAGTCGTGGGGAACGAATGGATAAGAAACAACTCAGCGAGCGGGATATCTGCACCAAGTTTATCGCGCCCGCCCAACAACCGGTGAAGTGGAGCAGGAAGAAGTTGCCCGGCAGGAAGATTTCGAACGGCTCGGGCCGGACCCCGCGCTACTACGAAACGCTCCGGAAAAGTTCCGAAGGGTGGCATGAAGGTCGGCACAACCCCTGACTCTATATTGACTATCTGCTGTTTATTCTAAAACAAGCCTACAAGGAGTTTGAACAGCGCGTTGGCGAGAAAGTCCGGTTCTCATGGCGAAAAAATCACGCGGATCGAAAAAGCCATATAAAACTTTCCATACCAGTTTTCCACCGCCGACCTTCACCGAGCCTGCCCCGGAGTCAGTATCGACCTCGTTCGCGCCTGCGGCACCGGCGGCTTACACCGAAAACACCATTGGCTTTACGGGACGACTGTGCTAGAAAATCTCCATCAAGGTGAAAGAGATGAGTGCATTCGAAACCATAACATTCAGGCTGGAAGACCGAGTTGACGGAGTTGAAATAACCCCCGATACGATTGGTTTTACGCGCTTTAATCGTTTCAATAAAGAAGTCGAGGATTTCATCAAGGGCGGTTCGCGCGAGGTGAAGCTCGACGAGGTGCATGTTGCGGTGGAAGAAGGCTCCTACAAACTTCGGTTGGTGTTGCCTGTGCTGTTGGCTCAATTAGTTCAGCCTGATGTCCAGCGGTTGGAAGCCGAGAATAATTTGGATGGTATGAATCCGACCCGCCGGACGATTGTAAAGAGCTGGCAGCGACAAGCCCGCAAGCATTCGGATTTCAAGATCAGTATTGAGTCGCCAGAAAAAGCATTCCGTTCAATCACCATTTCGAACAAAACCGACTATCACCGCAAAAGCGAAGATCTGTGGGTTGAAACCGAGCGATATTTAACGGGTCGTATTCAAGACATGGGCGGCAAGACATCTGCGAATGTACATCTTGAAGTCAAGGGATTGCCCAAGCTCTTGAAGCTCGACAGCTCCGAGGAATACCTGCGAAACCAAACTGAAAACATGCTTTATCATGATGTTCAGGTTCGGGTTTTAGCCGAGCAAAATATACAGACTAGGGAGTTGCGCAAAGTGCGATTGATCGAGTTTGCTGGAAAACCACCCTCTTATGACGAAGCGGAATTGAACGCATTGATCAAAAAAGGCACCAAGGCTTGGGCGGATGTCGAGAATGCCACGCAATGGGTGGCGGAACAACGAGGGGAAGAGTATGGAGCGTAGCGGAGCTGTTCTTGACACAACCTTTCTGATTAGGTTTAAGGTCGTGGAACTTTCTCAGGGATTCGATAGATCCTTAGTGAATGGACATGGCCAAACGGAGATGCAATCCATAACAGAATAATCC
>JAOZKS010000564.1 GCA_029935255.1 Pontiella sp. | reverse complement strand
CCACATCGGGGTTGTCTGCGGCCGCGACGTACGCGGTCGTAATCGTGGCGACACCGCACATGCGCTGGATAAAGTTAAGGGCGGTGCGCTCGGCGGTTAAAATGCTCCGTGCGGATCCCTTGATGACGAGCACATTCGTCATGGCTTTGACTTGGGTTCCGTCGGGGACGCACTCTTCGACTTCAAGGTCGGGGTTGACCTGAAGAAAAACCTCCTTGGCCACGGCCACTCCGGAAACGATGCAATCTTCGCGGGCGACTAAGTGGGCTTCGGCCTGGGCTTCCAGCGGCACGAGCGATTCGGAGGTTACATCCCCTCCCACATCTCCGAGATCCTCCATCAGCGCAAGCCGGATGGACTTGCGCACTTCTTTACGTTCAAAAATATTCGGTAGTTCCACCCGGTCCCCTAGTTTGCTTGTTGCACTTCTTTCATGCAGGTTTTGCCCGATCCCATCAGTATGCTAATGGGTTTGAGGCCTTCGATGTTTTCACAGAAAATCTTGATTGCCGCCGCGATCGGAACGGATAGAAGCGCCCCGACAATCCCCCAGAGCCATCCAAAAAACACCAGCGAAAGCAGAATGACAACCGGGCTCAAGTTCAGACTTTCTCCCATAATCTTCGGCTCGATTACATTTCCCATGACCATTTGGATGAGGAGTAAAATAACCGCCGTGAAAACGGGCATCCAGACGGAAGGATAGAACTGCACGATGGCCAGAAGGATGGGCGGAATCGAGGCAAGGATGGATCCAATGCTTGGAATAAAGTTTAGAAAGAAAGCCAAGGCGCCCCATGTGAGTGCAAATTCGACCTTCAGCAAGGTCAAGGTCAGCCAGACCAACACACCGGTCGTTCCGCTAATGGCCACTTTCACAACGAGGTATTGCCCGATCTGTCTGGAGATGGAGGTGGTCATTTCGGAAAACTGGGTTGCCCGATCCGGCGGAAAGGCCTTCTCGACCTTGTACCTGAAGTAGGGTTTTCCGAGCAGCATGAAGACGAGGAAGATTAAAACCAAGAGGAGGTTTCCGGCAAAGCCAGCCATGAAAACCGCAAGCGACCCCGACATCGCGGCCAGCTTCGGCCCCACTTTTTCCATCCAGTTGACTTCAGCAAGAAAATCGTCCGGTATGTTGAGGTTCGCTGTGGCATCCTGATAGATCATGTTCAGCTGGGTCAGGTATCGCGGCGACTCGGCCAATACGGCGCGAACCCGACCGCTTAAAAATATGCCGCCCATGTAACAAACAAACAATACCAGCACAAGAACCGCGCCCACCGCCACGCCCAGCGGCACCTTCTTGTGTACCAGATAGTTGACGACCGGACCGCAGATATAGGAGAGCAACCAGGCAATCATCAACGGAATCACCACGGTGGCCGCAGCCTTAAAGGCAGCGGCCACAGCAAACACCACCAGCACGCCCAACAGGCCAACGATCATATTGGATCTTTTCATTCTATTTTCCTCTGCAAAAAAAACTGGTGTATTGATAAACCACATTTCCGTTAATTGAAAGTAACGAGTAAAGCGGAATTCGTAG
>JAOZKS010000563.1 GCA_029935255.1 Pontiella sp. | reverse complement strand
GGATTCAGGGGTGCAACACCCCGAATTTACGGGTTGAAGTAGCATTCTCGCAGAAGAAAAAGTTTTTCAGGTACCCGTGTGTTGGTTTCTCGAATCCGTTTGGTTGGTACCAACCACCCACAAACACGGTACAAACACACGAAAAAGAGGGAGCCCGAAAGCTCCCCCCACTCCTGCCGAATCCGCACCTAATTACTGAAGCTGGGCTTCGAGTTCCTTGGCGGAATCGCCTTTGCTCCAGGTCTTGAGGATCTGGAGACGGGTCTCGTTCACATGATCGTACATGCCTCGGGCTTCTTCCCCGGTCACGGCCTGATCGTCGAGCATGGGCTCGATGAGGGCGGTGAGTTCCTTAAGATGGGTGACGGTCTTTCGGACGCGATCAACGATCTTGCTGGCATGTTTGGAACCGAGCAGCTTCTGAATGACAGATGTGAGCAGCTTGGCGACGATCTGTTCCAGCGGTAGATAGCGGAACAGGCTGATTCCTATCTTGGCGAGTATGACTTTAAGCATGGGTGTTACCTCCTTACTTAAAGAGGAAAAATCAAACGGAGTCCGCTATTTCCGAGTAGCGAGCATAGCATCAACTTCATCATCGACCATCTGCTTTACCCACTTGGGGGATTTGACGGTGCAATAGCGGCCCCAAGCCATGATCCAACGTTTGACTTCGATGTCGCCCTTGGCCGTGAACTCCAGTTCGACCTTGCCGCTTATCTGGATGGTGGTTTTTTGGTTTGGATGCCACTCCCGTTCAAGTACCGAGTCGGCAACCGTTTTATCGAACACCAGCTTGACGGTGAAAGGTTCGCTGTCGCCCGCAAAGCGGTAGAGGGTGTCAGCTAAAAGTTTTTTCGCATCAAAGTCGGCTGAGTCGATTGCTTGTTTTAGCAATCTCGCCTTTTCAATTCGCCCAATGGAGATCTGTCGAAAGTTATCGTAGTCGTAGAACCGCACAAACAGATACCACTCTCCCTGGAGGTTTGCCATATGCAGGGGGTGGACCCGTGAAACCTTCCCGTTGTAGGTGATTTCCATCTGTCGCTTGGAAAGCAGTCCTTTCACCACGCTTTCCCAGATGCGCGGTTTTATGGGAAGCGCGGGTGGCGAGGAAAAGGAAAAGTTGGAGAACAGTTCGGACGGGTTCATCGATATTTCATCCGGCAGGACATCGGAAAGTTTTTCTAGCACCGACTCCAGCCTCTTGGCGATCGGCGTTCCGTGATATTGCTCCAATGCCCGTGACCCAATCACGAGTGCCATCAATTCCCCCTCACTCAGGGGAATGGAAGGAAGCATAAAAAAGGGATCAGTGTAGTAGTAACCACGCTTCAGTGCATCATATTCAATCGGAGCACCCAGCTGGTAGTGCAGGAACTCAGCGTCGCGCTGAATGGTTTTGGGCGACACCTCCCACTCCTTCGCAAACGAAGAGCAGTTTGGATATTCTCCCGCCTTGATCCGTTCGTTCAGCACCAACAACCGCTTCCACTGGGTCTTTGATCGTTTCATTGAACACTCCTAACCAATTTTGCCGTGTTGCAGAA
>JAOZKS010000562.1 GCA_029935255.1 Pontiella sp. | reverse complement strand
TCGCCGTCCGCGCCGTCGAAAGCCGCGACGGCATGACCGCCGACTGGTACAAACTCCCCTACGAAGTGCTGGAGGCCATCTCCAGCCGGATTATCAACGAAGTCAAAGGCGTCAACCGCGTCTGCTACGACATCAGCTCCAAACCACCTTCCACGATTGAATGGGAGTAGGGAAAGAACTATGAAAGATGAAATGTGAAAGATGAATTCAAATCATAACCATGCAAACTACGATTTTCGCAAGCGAACCAAAGCGTTCGCGGTCGAAATCATTCACCTATACGCATCTCTTTCAAAAGAAGCCTCAGTTCAAGTTTGCGGAAAACAAATTCTTCGTTCCGGCACCTCCATCGCTGCAAATTTCAGAGAAGCTTATCGGGCAAGAAGCACGGCTGAATTCATTTCAAAACTCGGTATCTGCCTGCAAGAGGCCGATGAAACACAACTTTGGTTGGAGCTTCTAAAAGAAGGTTGCAACGTAGAAAACAACAAGATTGACGTGCTTTGGCAGGAATGCGACGAGCTCATCGCCATCATGGTGACATGGGTCAAAAAGTCTAAAGGAAAATAAACCCACTTTCATAGTTCATCTTTCACCATTCATATTTGGAAAAATATCATGCCAAAAAGAACAGACATCCACCACATCCTGATCATTGGCTCCGGCCCCATTGTAATCGGCCAAGCCTGTGAATTCGATTATTCCGGCACTCAGGCGTGCAAGGCGTTGCGCGAGGAGGGATATACCGTCTCGCTGATCAACTCCAATCCGGCGACGATCATGACCGATCCGGCCACGGCCGACCGCACCTATATCGAGCCGATCACGCCCGAGGCCGTTGAAAAGATCATCATCAAGGAAAAGCCCGACGCGATTCTCCCCACCCTCGGAGGCCAGACCGCACTCAACACCGCCATGAAGCTCGTCGAGCAAGGTATCCTCGAAAAGCACGGTGTCGAAATGATCGGTGCCACCTACGATGCCATCATGCGCGGCGAAGAACGCGACCTCTTTAAAAAGGTGATGGCGGAAGCCGGCATCGAAACCCTGCGTAGCTACGAAGTACACAATCTCGACGAAGCCCGGAAGATTGCCGGAACCAAACTTGATTTCCCGATCATCATCCGCCCCTCCTTCACCCTCGGCGGCACCGGCGGCGGAATCGCCAACGATATGGACGAGCTGATGGAGATCGCCGAAGGCGGGCTGAAGGCCAGCCTGACCACCGAAGTCCTGCTCGAAGAATCCGTGTTCGGCTGGAAAGAATTCGAAATGGAAGTGATGCGCGACAAAAAGGATAACGCCGTCATTATCTGCGCCATCGAAAACATGGATCCGATGGGCATCCACACCGGCGATTCCATCACCGTGGCTCCGGCGCAAACCCTGACCGACCGCGAATACCAAATCATGCGCGATGCCTCGCTGAAGGTGCTACGCGTGATCGGCGTCGAGACCGGCGGCTCCAACGTGCAGTTCTGCATCCACCCCGACACTGGCCGCATGGCCATCATCGAGATGAACCCGCGCGTATCGCGCTCCTCCGCCCTCGCCT
>JAOZKS010000189.1 GCA_029935255.1 Pontiella sp. | reverse complement strand
AGCTGATGCGCCAGATGGAGCGTGCGAGCGTCCCGAAGCGTTTCAGGGCATAGCGGATTGGAAGGCGGATCTTGAGCCATCCATGCGCGGCGGCGAGCTGGAACAGGAACGCGATGCCGGCGGAAGTTACGCTGGCAAAGGCAATCCCGCGGATGCCGCCGTCGAACACAAACACCACCAGCGCGTTGAGACCCATGTTCAAGAGGGTCATCAGGATACTCGAATACAGATTCCATTTCGGGTGGCCGTAAACATTGATGAGGGTGGAGTAGACGCGCCGCCCGCCAAGGGTCAGCATGAGAAAGGCGATAACCGACAGGTACGAATCCGCCTCGGCCTTGATTTCCGGTGGCAGGCCCATGAGTGTGGTGATCGTCGGGCCCAGCATATAGATGCCCAGCATTTCCAGCAGGGCGACCGCCGCGGTGATCAGCGCCAGTACGATCAGTGCGGCATTGCCGCGCTTATACCATCCCGCACCGATATATTGGCCGGCCACGCTGGCACCGCCGACGCTCAGCATGCTGAGCATGACACTGCACATGAAGACCACCGGGAGCACTGCACCGACCGCCGCCGCCGAGTTATCCGAAATCTTGCTGAGAAACAGCGTGTCGGCCATCGGCAGCGAAAAGACGACCAGCTGCTCGAAAAGCATGGGCAGCGCAAGCGCCCATAATCCCTTTTCCAGTACCTTGCTTTTTGGAGAATGCTTTCCCATTGCTTATTCCGATCGGGTATGGCGTTAGACCCGGTCGGTCTTTCCTTCGAAGCGTCCCCAAGCCGGAGGGCCGATTTCCATGCTCATGGAATCCCATTTCTTGCGGAGGTCGCGGGTGCGTTCGGGATATTTTTCGGCGAGGTTGTTTTTTTCGTAGGGGTCGGCTTCGAGGTCAAAAAGCCCCAAATCTCCCTTCGCTCCGCTGCGTACGAGCTTCCAATTATTGTGGCGGATGGCCCATCGGTCGGAATAGCGCCAGAAGAGGGTGTCATGCGGCGGTTGCCGGGTTTTTCCTTCGAGCAGTGGGAGAATGTTTTTTCCGTCGAGCTCCCATTTTGGATCAACCTTCCCGCCCGTTGCATGGACGAAGGAGGGAAAGAGATCCAAGGAAATCACCGGAACATCGCAGGTTTGCCCCGCAGGAATCCGGCTTTTCCACTGGACGCAAAACGGGATGCGTATGCCGCCTTCATAGGTGTCCCCTTTTGTGCCGCGCAACATGCCGTTGTTGCCGGTGTGTTCAAGTTTTCCGCCGTTGTCGCTGAAAAAGACGATCAAGGTATCCTCTTCAAGTCTGTGCTTGCGCAGGGTATCGAGCACCTTGCCTATGTTGACGTCCATGCAGTGGCCCATGGCGACGAGCTTTCGGCGCTTTTCATCCAGATGGTTGAATTTCTCCAAATCATCGTCCTTGGCGGTCATCGGGGCATGTACGGAGTTGAAGGCGAGTTCCAGGAAAAAGGGCTCGTTTTTATGCTGCTCGATAAAGGCAACGGCCTCGCGTCCGAAGGCATCGGTTAGGTATTCCGGTTCGGATTCCACCGGGGTTGCATTGCGGAAAATCTTTTCGGTATTGTCCTTGATGCGATAGGCCATGGCGCCGTTGTTGAATCCAAAAAACTCATCGAACCCGCGGTTGTGCGGCCAGAATTTCTGGTGTTTCCCGTCGTGATATTTTCCGACGAGCCCAGTGGCATATCCCTGACTCTGGAGGTATTCGCCAATCATCAGGATATTCGTGGGCGTGCCGTTTTGGTCGCCGACTCCGCCGACGTTGCCTTCGTGGCCGAAGCGTTGCTGGTAGCATCCGGTGTGGTAGCCCGCGCGGGACGGTCCGCAGACCGGGGCGGATACATAGCCGCAGGTCAGGGCGATGCCGTTTCTGGCGATCGAGTCAATATTCGGCGTGGGGTGATCGGTGCTACCCATGTAGCCGGGTTCGCCGTAGCCGAGGTCGTCGGCCACGATCATGACGATGTTGGGTTTGCGGCTTGTTTTGGCAAAACCGGAAACAGCTAGCCCTATGGGGGTTGCGCCGACCTGAATAAAGTTTCTACGTTTCATCGGGCGATTTTTCCTTTGTGGATGTAGGGGGCTTCGAATACAGCATCGGGAACCTCGTATTCCTTCCGCTGGCGTTCGAGCTCGCGGTGCATGCGCTCGACGATCGGGCGGGACTCGGGATCGTCGTAGAGGTTCATCAGCTCGTTGGGGTCTTGTTTGAGGTCGAAGAGTTCGTAGGTGCCGTCGGTGTAGTAGTTGATGAGTTTGTAGCGATCGGTACGGACTGCATCGTGGCGGGGTACGTTGTGTTCGCCGTTGGTGAAGTAATGATAGTAGATGGCATTGCGCCACTCTACGTCTTTGCCGGAAAGGAGCGGTAGCAGGGAGGTGCCCTGCATCTCCTCAGGAACCGGCACGTGGGCGGCTTCGAGCAGGGTGGGGGCATAGTCGATGTTCTGCACGAGCGCGTCGATTCGGGTGCCCGGTTTGATGTGGCCCGGCCAGCGGATGATCAGCGGCATGCGTAGCGATTCTTCGTAGGCCCAGCGTTTTTCGGCCATGCCGTGGTCGCCGAGATAGTAGCTTTGGTCGGAGCTGTAAATGACGATGGTGTCGTTTTCGAGCTCATTTTCTTCCAGCCATTGGAGCAGGCGGCCAATGTTTTCGTCGACCGCCGCGATGCAACGGAGATAGTTTTTAATGAAGCGTTGGTATTTGAATTTCTGAAGTTTAACCGGGTCCTTGGCGGCCTCGCTATCCATGAAGTCGTAGTACGCCTGGCTCCATTCGTCGAAAGCGGCATGCCAGGCCTCGCGTTGTTCGGGTGTCATGCGTTTGAGTGCCTTGGTGTGCTCGCGATCGGGTTCATAGTCGGTGCCTTTCGGGGGAATGGCTCCAAGTTTCGCGATGTCGAGTCCCATCCAATGCTTGGAAAGGTAGGGTTGGCGGTTTTGGTAGTTGTCGAAAAGTGTGGCGGGTTCGGGAATGGTTTTGCCTGTAAACATTTTGGCGTTGCGGACGGGGGGCAACTGAGGAACGTGCGGCGATTTGAATTGGCACATCAGCAGGAATGGATTTTCCTTGTTCCACTCTTTTTCGAGCCACTGGATGGATTGATCGGTGATGACGTCGGTGGAGTAGCCGTGGATGCGTTCGGGACCGGTCTGGGTGTTGAAGTCGGGGTTGTAGTAGTCGCCCTGTCCGCCGGAGCTGGCGAGCACTTTCCAGAAGTCGAATTCGTCGGAGGGATCGGGGTGCATGTGCCACTTTCCGATGAGGGCCGTTTGATAGCCCGCCTGCTGTTTGAGCAGGCGCGGGAAGATGGTCTGTTGGCCATTCCATTTTGCGCCGTTGTAGGTGACCCCGTTGAGGTGGCTGTGCTTGCCGGTCAGCACCGAGGCTCGGCTCGGCTGGCAGATGGAGTTGCCGCAAAAGCTTTCGCGGAAGATCACGCCTTCTTCGGCCATGCGGTCGATATTCGGCGTGGAGTTAATCTTTGAGCCGTAGGCCCCGATGGCCTGGGTGCTGTGGTCATCGGAGAAGAGGAATAGAATGTTCGGCGGGCGCTTGATGGGTGCGGCACCTGCGAATGCCGAAGTTGTAATATTGATAGCGGTTACAATTGAAAGAATTTTTTTCATCGGTTTCTCCTGATCAACTTATGGGCGAACTATAGGGATAAAAAAAAGACCGCACAAGGCGGTCTTCGTTGAAAACAAAACTATTTTCTAGATCATGAAGCGGCGGAGGCTGCCGCATCCGAATCCAGCTCAAGTCACATGCGACTCCTCTTTATTGAAGGGGCGGTTTCAGTGCGCCCATTTTCCTGCTTAGGTTTACACATTTCCGTGCACTCTGAAGGTCCAGCAAAGCACGGTTCCTATTTCTTATGTGTTACATCTGTTTACACGGCCGTCAGTATAGATGTAACATATAAAATAAAGGATGGGGGTGTTCTTGTGTGTTATTCTGTACTTTTCTACCATTTCTAGGCCTCTATTTCCCCACGATAGGCTAATGGACATGCGGTTAGATCATCTCCGTTTTTAGGTTTATGGGGTTGTGTATTAACCTAAAAGAAAAGCCCCTCGCTGGTGCGAGGGGCTTCGGCTTCCAGAGGGTGGAAGACTTTAGTTCTCTTCAATGAAGAGCTGGATGAACTTTGCGGCTGCATCTGTGGGGGTGCTGTTGGTGACGGTGTCGAAGCCATCGGCTTCCGGCCCGATTCCGTCAACGACGGTATCGTTGTTGGTCCATGCATTGTCGTAGACCAGATCCTCACTGGTTGCCAGGGAGTAGCTGATTCCGCTATTCGCCGCAGTCCGTCGGGCATAGATGTAGAGGAAGTCTGAGCCGTCTTCCGAAGCTCCGGATTCAAAATCACCCCGGATGGCGGAGTTGGTCGGATCGCCGTTTAGGCCATACTCGTACAGGTTGCTCATACCATCCTTGTCGTCGTCGCCATCGGGGCCTTCTTCCAGCTCGTAGCTGTCGGACCATATCTGGAACGAGCTCGCAACCTGGTATTTAGCGATGAACTCCACGTAGTCGATCGACCATTGCGCCTGAACTCCACCCAAGCGCTCTCTGGCGATCAAGTCCAGCGACCAATTACCGACATTGTCTTTGGTAAGCACCTCGAGGCCGGGAAGATCACTTTCGGTGATCGTGGTAACATTTGAATGGAGCATGACGGATGTGCTGTTACGATCCATCACTTCCATGGGGTTGTCTGTGGCCATGAATACGGTTTTAATAGCGCTGAACTCAAGGTTGTCAACAGGGGTTCCATTCACGGATAGCGTGAACTGAACCTGTTCATCATCGCTCGTGTCTCCAATATCGCCGGAGTCGAAGCGGTAGGAGACATCGTTTCCAGAGACTGTGCTGTCAATTCCCTGTAAATACGGTGAGTTCATCGTCAGGGTATCGCCTGACGGGTTCTGGACGGAGGCGGTCAGGGTAAAGATGGTTTCATCGCTGTTCGTGATGGAACCGGACGCCGAGGTGCCGCCCGTAGCCCAGGTGCTGATGCCGCTGAATTCATCGAAACGAATGATCGAATATTTTATTCCGGTGGTGCCGACTGAAATGGTGCCATCCGTCGCCAGATCATTAAAGAAGACCGCGCCGGCGGGCAGGTTGTTGGTCGGCAGGATCTCGCTGTTGAAAGCTCCGTTGTATGTGCCGGCCTCGAACAGTTGGAATTTGTCGCCCAGCGACAATTCGGTTGCCGTGGTGGCCTGGACAATAAGGTCTCCGCCAAAGGTCAGGCTGCCGCTGCCCATCGAAATTAGATCCGAGGAGGTCGTGCCGGGGATAAGATCAAACGTATGTGTTCCGGAACCCAGCTGAAGGTTTCCTTCACTGGAGCCGTTGGCAAGAAGTGACCCTACGCTACCGTTTCCGCCCATAGAAGTTTCGGTAATCGTTATGGTTTGGTTGGAAGCAACTTGAATTCCTCCGATTCCGCTCAGGCTTCCCACGGTTCTCTCCACTCCA
>JAOZKS010000561.1 GCA_029935255.1 Pontiella sp. | reverse complement strand
CCTATCCGTATATTCATATCGAAAACCTATGCGCACTGAAGTTCGATGCGGTGAACTTCATCCGGCTTAAAGGTTTGGCGGGTTTTCCAGAGATCATAGTTGTCCTGCATCGCCAGCCAGCTTTCCGGGGTTCGGTCGAGTGCGTAGGAGAGGCGCAAGGCCATTTCGGGGGAGATGCCGCTCTGTTTTTTCAGAATGCGGTTGAGGGTCGAGGCGGCAACGCCGAGTTGCGTGGCCAGATAGCGGCAGCTTAGGTTGCAGGGCTCCATGTAGGTTGCCGCAATAAACTCACCGGGATGGGGTGGATTGTGCATATTCATTAATGATAGTCCTCATAGTTTAGGATGTGGATATTTCCATTTTTAAATTGGAACGTCAGCCTCCAGTTTCCGCTGACGCTAATCGACCAGATTCCTTTTCGCGTGCCTTTGAGCGGATGTAGCCGATAGCCCGGTATGTTCATATCTTCAATCGCCTGTGCCGTATCCAACGCGGCGAGCTGCATGCGCAACTTGTTTTTGTGCTGTGCTTGAATGCCTTTCGCCGAGCCTTCGCGATAAAACCGTTCAAGGCCTTTATGCTTAAAGGAAATAATCATTGCCCCGAAGTGTAGCGTGTTGCGCAACGGTGTCAACTCGCAAAGACACAAAGTTTCAGACAGGACTGCATTTGGGCAGAATAATTAAGCGGGGTCCCCCGCCCTACATGCTGTAGCCGCGATCCGAGATCTATTATACGCATTTCCGAAACGGAGCTTCGTAGTGTTCTCGAAGCGAAGCGGAGAGAATATCCGAACGTGCAGGAACCCTCTCCGCTTCGCTCCGAGGGAACTACAAAGGAGTACGAAAATCCTGCCTGCAGCTTCCGGTGTATTCCATCGATCTATTCAATGCAAAGAAGCGGAAACCCGTTCTTCTACGAAAAAATGTCTCGATGAAATTATGTGTATAATCGATAGATCCGAGATCGCGGGGCGTACGCGCCGCAATCCCACACCACCGAAGGCAGAGAGGCCTCTACCCCTCCAGAAATGGATTGCTTGCACATGGTTAAATTCAAACAGATTTGTAGTAGGTCATGGCATCGACCCCATCGCAACTCTGGGCACAGCCCCCGCAACCGCCTTTGCAGGAGATCTCGATTTTTTCGATCTTCCCTTTGCGCTCAAGCATTTCGAGCATGGGGTGAAGTGCGCTGGAATCAATCTTGAGCGCGAGGGCGATCTCCTGGACGGAGAGCGTGCCGCGTTCGTTGAGAAGTTTGACGACTGATCCAAGCATTTTATCTCCATTTCAAATGGCATTTAGGCAGAATAATTTTGTGGAAGAATAATTTCTCCGGACGAACGAAATCGGTATTTAAAAAATCATTCTGCCACCCAATTATTCTGCCCTTGCTGTTCTTTTGCCGGCGATGCGGAGGCCGATGTAGGTGGCGGCCAGGATGGTGGCACAGAGGCCGAGCCATCCGGCGGACGAGGCGGGATTGACGGTGAAGATGGCGAGCTGGTAGTAGGCGGTGGAGATGACCCAGGCCAGCAGGGTGAGGTAGCTCACGGC
>JAOZKS010000560.1 GCA_029935255.1 Pontiella sp. | reverse complement strand
AAAGCATTTTTTGGATGGGTGGCTTTGTCACTGGTTGGCTCGGTTTTCGGCAATGACTCAAAGCCGGTTCCCGAGGAAGTCAAGGCGCTCACCCAAAAGGTGGCCGACTGGCAGATCGCGACGTATGACGAACATCTCAACTATCGCGCGATCTCAAAGTCCCGCATGAAAAAAGCAGAAAGGACCGGACGGGTTGCCACAAACTATCATGATCTGACTTGGCACATGGGGGCGCTCTATGCCGGAATGAATGAATGGCGAAAGCTTTCCGGCGACCCCGATGCAACCGCGTTTCTGATGAGGGTCGGCGATCGCAATGGCTGGAAGCTGCATACGCGGCCATACCACGCCGACGATCATACGGTCGGCCAGTTTTATCTTTCGCTATACGAAGAGACCTTAGATTCAAAAATGATCGCTCCGACCCGCGAGCACTTCGACTGGATTCTGGCCCATCCAAAAACCGGTTCGCTGGAGTGGGATAAAAAACCGGACTGCCATGATCGGTGGGGCTGGTGCGATGCGCTCTTTATGGCACCGCCGGTCTGGGCACGGTTGGCGAAAGTCACCGGCGAACAAAAATACCTCGATTTCATGGATCAGGAATACCATGCAACCTACGCCCTTCTCTGGGACAAGGAGGATCATCTCTTCTGGCGCGATTCCTCCTTCTTCCCGAAACGAGAGAAAAACGGACGCAAGCTCTACTGGGCGCGCGGCAATGGCTGGGTGTTTGGCGGGCTGGCGCTGATGATTCCCGATCTGCCGGAAGATTGGGAAGGCCGTCCATTCTACGTCGATCTATTCAAGCAAATGGCGGTCAGCCTGAAGAACTGCCAACGTGCGGACGGCACCTGGAGCATGGGGCTGCTCGGGGGCGTTGAAGGCTATCCAATCAAGGAAACAAGCGGCACCTCCTTCTATACCTTTGGACTCGCCTGGGGCGTCAACAACGGCCTGCTGGATCGCGCCACCTTTGAGCCGGTCATTTTCAAGGCATGGATCGCGCTCGCCGAATGCGTGACGGACGAAGGCCTGCTGGGCCATGTCCAGCCCACCGGAGCGGCTCCCGGCGACTCCTACGCCGACAAGACCGAGGTCTACGGCATCGGCGCTTTCCTGGCCGCCGGAACCGAGGTGTATAGGCTCGTCGCTAAAAAAGCTGAAACCGGCAAGTTTACTGCCATTCGCGAATGATAGCGGCTGGTGCAGGCCACAATATTTGCACAGGCAAGTAATACTCCCACGGGGCAAACCCCGGGGTATTCTGCGATAATTTAGTTCTTCTGGAATTTTTATGGTCAAGCAATCCAAAGCAAATTTGGACAGGATGACAGACACGAAGTGTCAGGCTGGCTCGGAGAGACGGCAGCGAAGCAGGCATAGAAAACCTGGTTTGGAGATCTTCGGGATGGCGGGGTTGCCGAAGAAAAACAATCCTGTCCATCCTGTTATCCTGTCGGAACCGAATGGCACTAAGTCAATCCCGTACAGACTAAAAGTCTGTCTCCATTTCACTACGACAGAACTACAAAGATGCACCTCCTATGTAGTTCACTC
>JAOZKS010000188.1 GCA_029935255.1 Pontiella sp. | reverse complement strand
GCTACGAAAATGGCTGGGAGCTTGAACGAGGAATCAATGCGTATATGATGCGCTATAACTTCAAACGGCCTCACCAGTCCCTTGAGGACGCGACACCCGATGAAGTATACGCAGGGGCCGTCAAGTTGGCGGCGTGATTTTTTTCTCCCTCCTCCGGAGGAGGGAGGAACCTAAAGGAACCGGAGCCTATGCGGCATAACTTAAACTGACTACCGACTGGTTTAGAAACCGAGGCCACTTCTCTACTCATCAGAGAATTCGGACAGGACTCTTATTTGCTGACTGAGTACTGGTAACAGCAGGAATACGATTGATCGCAAGGGGCAAGCCCGATGTGGGGGTTCCGGTGGTTAACCGCAGTTTGAAAGGTTCTACACAATATAAAAAAGAGGGAAGCACTGATGGGGCATAATTGGATCGTTGGTGGTGGGCTTTTGAGCGTAAAAATAAGGATTGAGATGAAAAAATTAGTTGTTGTCATGGTATTGATTTGTGCGTCCTCTACGTTTGCGACACATCAAATCGCCTCGGTTTTTAGCGAGAATATGGTGTTGCAACGCAATAAAACCGTACCGGTTTGGGGCACGGGGACGGTCGGAGAAAGTGTTGCGGTTTCGTTTGCAGGGCAAAGCAAAGTCACCTCCGTGGATGTTGATGGAAAATGGCGCGTGGATCTCGATTCCATGTCGGCGAATGCCGTCGAACAGGCACTGATCGTTACGGGGCCATCCAATACCATTACACTCAGCGGGATTCTGGTCGGGGATGTCTGGCTGGCCTCCGGACAGTCGAATATGAAGTTTAGGTTGAGTCAGTGTGTCGAGAAGGAGAGTTTCGTGGATAATGCGGACAACGCCAATATCCGTTTTTTGAAGGCTCCCTTGCTGGCTTCCGGGACGCCGCAGGAATCGATTAATGCGTCATGGCAAGTCTCAAGCTCTTTAACGGTACCATCTCTTAGTGCGATCGCCGTTATTTTTTCTCAGCGGGTTCAGCCCGCAATCGGGATTCCGGTCGGTGTCATCATTTCTTCGGACGGTAGCACGTCGGCGGAGTGCTGGGTGTCGGACGCAACCTTTTCTACGGCTCCTTTTTCCGAAATAAAGGCCTATTGGGAGGCCTTTATGGCCACGTGGGAGACAACCCGGCTGGAAAAGCTCCAAGCTCGGTTGGAGGCGCATATTGCATCCCCTACAACAACGGCGGCCGCGTATGACATGCGCCATCCCTCAACGCTTAGAACGTATCCAACAGGGACTTATAACGGCATGTTGCACCCGCTTTTTCCGTTTCGCCTGACCGGAGTTATCTGGCGGCAGGGCGAGGCAAACTCGAGCCGTGCGGTGCAGTATCAGGATTTGATGCCGGCTCTGCTGGAGGATTGGCGCACAAATTTCGAAGATTCAACTCTTCCATTCATTCAGGCTCAGTTGCCGGATTATGGATCGGCTTCGGATTTGACCGCCGACAGCGACCTTGCCGAACTGCGTGAGGCGCAATATTTGTTGACCCAGACCCAGACCAATGTGTCGATGGCCGTGCTCATTGATGCCAATGACCTATTGCCGGGGGGAAATCCGGCTCCCGGAAATATACACCTGAAAAATAAACATCTCGATGGAGAACGGTTGGCTGTTATGGCTCTGTGGGAAGTTTATGGACAGAACATTCCTCACCAAGGGCCGATCTATGCCGGAATGCAGATTGACGGCAATGAAATCCAAATTTCCTACGATTATCTTTATGGGGGACTCCTTGTCGGTTCTCGCGAGTCCTATGCGAGTCTGACGGTGATTCCGTCTCCGGGAACCGCAATCGAGGGATTTGCGATTGCCGGAGCCGATCAGGTTTTTTACAACGCGACGGCAACAATTACCAATGGCACCAACATTGTGGTTTCAGCTCCGGAGGTTGCCAGTCCTGTTGCCGTGCGCTATGCTTGGGCGGACAACCCTGCGGTTTGTAATTTATATAACGACGAAGGATTTCCCGCGGCTCCGTTCCGGACGGATAGCTGGCTCCTTTCGACGGAAGGAAATACGACGCCGAGGATCTCCTATTTTCTGTATCATGCGGGTAAAGTTCTGGACGTGCAACTTTCAGGATCCGGGATGGTCGGGCGTACTCCGGATACGACCAACCATTTCGATTCAGGAACGTATGGCGTTTATCCGACCGGCACGACAATCGATTTGAGTGCGGTTCCCGAGATTGGCTGGCAGTTCGATGATTGGAGCGGCGATGCATCCGGTTCATCGAGTCCTGCCAGTATTAGCATGGACGGGAATCGGGCGGTTACAGCAACCTTCTCTTTGAGGAGCGAAAATTTTCCGCCGTCATTTAATTCGAATCCGCTATTCAAATTCGATGCTACCGTGGGGGTGGATTATGAGGGATCGCTTTCCAGTGATGCCAGCGACCCGAATAATGATCCATTAACCTACGGGCTGCTTCCCGGAGGGCCGACTTGGTTGTTGGTCGCTACGAATGGCGGGCTTTCCGGCATTTCGGGCGTGGCGGATGTCGGCCTTAATTCATGGGCGGTCGAAGTGAGCGATGGACAAGGTGAAACCAATCAATCCCTGTTGAAAATAACGGTGTCGACGGGTGTTGTGATGAATGTCGAGAGCTCGATCATCCAGTTTGGCGGCGGACAATATAGGAACCCGGCCGTCGACCGGAAGATTGGGTGGGACGGCAATTATACAACCAACCAGCATGTGAGAATCCCTCCTGTCGATACCCGGTTTGATGATGGAGCCGGAATCGGGTTTGCTGATTTCGGAGGAACACTGATCGATTCGGATTCAACCGTGGGAACCGACCTAACCATGACCTTGGTGAGTGCGCACATGGATTTAAATGCGAGTGCGGTACAGAACCTATTGGGGCAGAGCTGGGTTGCCGGAAATTTTCTTGAGGTTCGGTTTAACCAGGATGTGAAATTATTAAACTTCGAGGCTCCTAACCTGAACAGCGAAACCGATGAACAGGTAAGCGTATTCAATATTGTCGGCGAAACCACCAATTTTGTTTTGAATATTATCGATAATAGCACCTATGGCTTTCCTGCGGATACCGTTATTGCGGCGAACACCTCGGTTCTATTTAAGTGGGAGGATGGGGCGGAGAGTACAACCCTGTCGTACATGCGTTCAATGGTGGTGGAGACGATTCCTACCGGTTTCGTAATCACTCCTGTTCCGTCGATTTTCGCGGCTTCCAGCTCAAACCTCGTGCTGCAATGGCCGGGCATGTCCGATAAGTCCTACACCCTGTTGAGCACAACCAACCTGATTGACGGCGTGTGGTCGACGAATCTCGTTTCAGGAGTGGAACCCTTCAATGCTCATACAACCACCGTCGATTTAGCTCAACATTTCTTTCGCGTTGAGATGGTGGACTAGAGGAGCAAATCGCAAAAGGAACCCGTGCACACATCTGTACATTTGTGTTGGCGTAGCGGTTTGGAAAAGAGAAGGCAAATTAACCGTAACCCGAGTGCCCGTCAAACCGGGGTTACTTCACCTCTATATTTTATTTACCCTCATTATTGATAAGTTTATTCCATGATCGGCTTTCCCATACTTCGACTTCCCCTTTCAAAATTCATGGGTCGCTGTCTATTTTCACTTGGAGGTTCAACCGAATAGGGTTCATAGTTGCTCGTATGAGGATTCCATTCATACTTGCTCTCGCCACGCTTATCCCCATCTCCTCAGCAAGGCTCTACCAGACCAACTGCTCGCACTGCCATGGCAATACATTCCAAGGAGGCAGTGCCCAAAGCCTCATCGACGGGGTTTGGAGATTTGGTAATAGCGCCGGATACATTACCCGCAACATTAAGTTCGGCATCACCCACCTCGGCATGCCGGCCTATGGAAAAACCTTGAGTGAAAAGGAGATCAAGGTGCTCGGCGGCGACGAGCTCAACCTGATTTTTTCCTCCGTCAACTATGGCTGGCCCATCATCACCGAATTTGTCCGCAACGAAGGCATGCAGCAACCGGTCTGGTATTGGAAGCCTTCAACAGCGGTCTGCGGGATCGATTTCTACCGCGGCGACCTCTTTCCGAAATGGAACTGCAAGCTGCTTGCGGGGTCGCTCAAATATGAAGACCTGCGCGTGCTCGATATTGAAAAAGATCGCGTCATGCACGAGGAAGTCATCCTCAAAAACGCCGGCCGCGTACGCGATGTGGTTTGCGGCCCCGACGGGGCCTCACGCCCTCAAACTAATCCTTTGCGCTTATGCGCCTCGCCCGTATAATCACCCTCCTATGGAAATCGGGTTTTCGACATTTGTAATGCAGGGGGGCCAGTCGGGCGTGGCCACGTATATCCGCGAGCTGATCCGGTTCTTGCAGCTGGAAGATTCCGAAAACAACTATGATCTACTGATGGCCAGAGATGAGGCGGATCTGATTTCGCTGACGAATTCAAACTTTGCAAAGCGCCTCTCTCCTTCAGCCCTCAATCACCCGCTCGTTAATCTTGCGTGGCACAACGCGGGACTCCCGCAAAAAAAATACGATGTCCTGCATGTTCCGAGTTGCCGCCGCATCCCGTTGCTCAAACGGACGAAGGTGGTGGCGACGGTGCATGATCTGGCCGCATTTTCGGTCGATGCAAAATACGACCCGGCCCGGATGTTTTTCAACCGCAAGGTGGTGCCGTCGATGATCCGCAAGGCGGACCATGTGATTGCGGTCAGCCAGCACACGAAGGATGATGTGGTGCGGTTGACCGGCTATCCGGAAGCACAGGTTTCGGTGATCTACTCGGGAATCGACCACACCCATTTCCGCCCCACTCCCAAAAGCGACGCACGCCGACGTCTGGCGGAGTTCCATGGCTTGGAAAAACCGTTCTTTGTCTATGTTTCGCGGCTGGAGCATCCGGCGAAAAACCATGTCCGGCTGATCGAGGCGTTTGAACGGTTCAAGCTGGAGAACGACAGCACACACCAGTTGGTGTTTGCCGGGGCGGATTGGAAGGACGCAGAGCTCATCCGGGCACGTGCGGCGGAGAGCCCGGTGCGGGAGGATATCGTCTTTCTGGGCTTTATTCCGCTGGAAACGCTGCCGGCCCTCTATAGTGGTTGCGACCTCATGGTTTATCCGTCGTTGTTCGAAGGCTTCGGCTTCCCGATCGTGGAGGCGCTGGCGTGCGGCGCACCGGTGATTTGCTCGAACACTTCGTCGATGAGGGAAATTGCCGGCGACCTCCTCCCGACCTTCAACCCCGAGAGCGCGGATGAAATCTTCCACTGTTTGGTAAATGCGGTTTCATCGGGGTGGAACGCGGAAAGACGGGCGCGCGGCATGGAATATGCTTTGACCTTTGATTGGCATACTACTGCCATGAATGTTATGGGGATTTACCAATCGCTCGCTTGAGCGGTTTGTTTAAATGAATAAGAGAATTAAAACTGTATTGTTGATCGCAATAGCGCTCGGTTGCGCCGTGTATGCGGCGCTGTATGTCGTCGCGCAGGTAAAGGGGAGCGAGATTGATC
>JAOZKS010000187.1 GCA_029935255.1 Pontiella sp. | reverse complement strand
TGCAGGGATAAATTTTTCCTTTTCAGGAATAACGAATGCCGCGAGCCCCACCGTATGCCCCCGATCAATCAACAACCGCATGCGCTGGTAGATCAGCCGGTGGCCTCCTGCAATATTTTCGTGCGGTAATTGGTTGGCGAGAAATAGAATTTTCATGACAGGGAAAAGGTATCTGATTGGATGGGCAGTTACACACAAAAAACAGTTGCGGATATTTCCTAATCTTTGGATAATGCAATCCGTCTTAAGGAGATTCAGCGGAACGCGTGTTCCATTGTCGGATAACATTAACAGGAGGTTAGTCATGAAACATACAGCTCTTACTCTTTTAGCCCTGTCGGTATGCATCGGGTTTTCCGGTTGCAAATCAAAACCCAAGATGGATTCCGATAAATCCATGTTCGACTACATGCAGGAAGAGGTGGCCAAAATCACCGATAAAGGCGGTATGGCTTCCGTCGGGCTTGGCGAGTCCCGCAATACGCAGTTGGCGATCACCAAGGCCAAGGTCGAAGCCCGTAAGAACCTTGCGCAGTTGGTATCGGTCAAAATCGAAAACCTCGAAAAAGCCTTTATCGAAGAAGTTGGAGAAGCCAGCGGTTCCGAAATGAATGAGCTGTTCAGCTCCGCCACCAAGCAGATTACCTCCCAGACGCTGCAAGGCACCGTGCCGAAAATGCAGAAGTACGAAACCAACGAAGGCATTACCACCGCCTACGTCCTGATGGTGCTCAACCCCGACATCATCGACGCCTCGCTCAAGAAAAACGATGCCAAGCATCTCTACGAGCGGTTCCGCGCCTCCAAGGCCTTCGAGGAACTCGACAAGGAAATGAAGGAATATGAAGAAGCTGAGCGCCAAGGCATGCTCGGCATGTAATTAACCAGAAAATGTGATTTCGTAAAACGGGGCTGGAACCAAGGGTTCGAGTCTCGTATTTTATTTGCCCTGAAAGTGGGTTTTTCTCTGGATACCGTCAATTATAATTCGTAATTATCACCCAGATATAAAACCGGATACATCGATTCTTGGGAGCGCGGTGTGGAAAAGATTACGGACGCTTGCAAGGAGGCGCAACTACCTGCCCCGCAGTTCATCGAACGTTCAGGGGGTATCTTAGTCGAACTCCGTCGAAACCCTGAGACGTTGGGTCATACGAAGGAAAGAGTTTCGGAAAGAACGGCAGAAGATTTCGGAATAGAACAGGGAAAGTCGTTTGAAATTATATGTCTCCACCCCGAATTTTCGGCAGAGCAGATTGCGGATCAGTTGGATAAAACACCCAGAACCATTGAGAACTATATTGCCAAGCTGAAGGCGGTTGGAATCATCGAAAGAAAAGGCCCGAAACTGGGCGGCCATTGGGAAGTCATCGGGGAGAAAAATCCATGAGTATCCGCCAAAAACCCTATTCCGAAACCAACCCCGTTTGCCGATCTGCGAGAAATCAAGCGGGTGATCCAACAGGCATATCGGATTTCAGGATTCATTCATTAGCGCAACACGCGCACCTACTATTTCAAACTCGATCAGGTTGGCGGGATGTTGCGCGGCATGATGGAGGGCGGGCAGGCGGACGCAGTCATCGAACTGGTTGAATATGCCATGAAACGTTGGGAAACCGCCATTCAGCATATCGACGATTCCGATGGCGGCATGGGCATGGTGCTCGATGAACTCCACAGGTTGCACCTAGAAGCCTGTCGAATGGCCAAACCCAATTCCAAAAAGCTGGCGCCCCGTCTTTTCAACCAGTGCTTTAAATCAAAATGGGATCTGTTCGATACGGCGTATGACGACTATGCCGCTCTTTTTGGAGAAGCCGGAAAGAAACAATATCGAAAACTCGTCGAAGCGGAGTTTAACCAACTCCCCATCTTGCGCCCCGGGGATGATGACTCCCAGGGATATGGAACCTCCAGATGGCTTTCAAAATTAATGATCCAGTTCGCGAAGGAAGAGGGCGACACCGAGCGCGAACTTGAAATTATGCAGCGCAACCTTTCGGGGTGGTGGAGTTTCGGGCCGTTGATCGACCGTTGCGAGGACGAGGAATGGACGGATCGCGCCGTTGCGTGGGTTGAAAAAGGGCTGACGCATTTTCCCGAAAACCGCGACCTCGAAGCAAGACGGTACGAGCTTTACTGGAAGCAAGGCCGCCACAACGAGGCGCTTGAAATTCTCTGGACACTCTTTTCAACATTCCAAACCTTGGAAAACTACAGCCGTCTTGTTCGCCGAGCCAAGGAGCGCGACCAGCTTGAAACATGGCGAGAAAAAGCACTCGCCGCCATCCGCGCAGAAAGTGCAGTAAAAAAACAAAGCAAGGGCCGTTCTTTTCGTGGCCGAGCGGATCACACTCTCCTGGTCAGAATCTTTCTCTGGGAGGGCGACGTTGAAGCCGCCTGGCACGAAGCGAACTCGGGCGGTTGCACCGAAACCCTTTGGCTCGAACTTGCTGAAAAACGCGAAGCGGAACATCCAGAAGAAATTGTTTCCGTTTACCTGCACCTTGCCGAAGGTAGCGTGAGTCACAAAAACAACGATGCGTACCACACCGCCGTAAAAACCATTCAGAAAGCCAAAGCACTGGCGGAACGATGCGGAACATTGGATGATTTCAACATCCAGATCGAAAAACTCCGCACCACCCACAAACCCAAACGCAATTTTATGAAATATCTTTCCGAGGCCGGACTATGAAAAATATAGGTATAGACCGGAGCCGGATGGTGAAGGCAGAACGAGCGGCCCGATCGTTCAAGCAAGCGGGACGCATGCTCTACTTTTTCTCCACCGAAATTATGGAGCTATTGCAGGAGGTTCATTCGTGAGCGCCCGGTATAAACCGTATCCCGAATACAAGCCGGCTGGTGTTGAGTGGTTGGGTGATATTCCATCGCACTGGAGGGCGAATCGACTGAAGTATTTGTCTTCAGCAAACGATGAAGCATTGCTGGAAACAACGAGTCCTGATTATGAGTTGTTATATGTAGATATTGGGTCTGTTGATCGCGTTGACGGGGTTACGAACAAAGAATCTCTGGCGTTTTCTAAAGCACCGTCCCGAGCACGACGACGCGTCAAGCATGGTGATACGATCATCTCCACTGTTCGCACCTATTTGAAAGCTATAGCATCAATCGAAAATGTGGTCGCACGATCAACGGGGGTGAGTTACCTGAGCAGAAAGTTAAATCGATAAAAGGGGTTGGTGTTCATTATTTCCTCTTGTTCATAAAAAGTGAACGTGTTATAAATCTGAACATATGAGCAAGCTGCAACTAGATTGGCAGGCATGGGAGAAGCACATTAAGGCGGTGTTTCCCTATTCCGATGCGGTTATGGAAGCCGACCTGAGCTTTTCCGAGGAATACGGAAAGCTGGTTCTTTCCATCCGTTCCCACAAATTTTTCATCGAGTTCGTAAAGCACATTAAGGATTCGGTTCGGTTCATTCCTCCAACAGATCATTATCCCCCCCTCTACTTTACGGAGCAGATTTCGCTGAACAGGGCGGAGGGTATGCGATCGTCCAATACCCCGTTTATTGATATTAAGGGCAACGCATTTATCAATCTGCCCGACCTCTATTTATTTGTTATGGGGCGAAAGCAGGAGGAGTCCTCCCCGCTTTGGCCGCATAGCCGCCCAACGGGTAAGCTTTTTAAAAAGTCGGGTATTCGTTTGATCCATCTGTTTCTTACAGATCCTCGGTTGGATCAGGAGGGAGGAAATGATCTGCTTAGTGTTCCTATCCGCGAACTCGCCGTTAAAGCCCGCATGTCTACAGGTAGCGTATCTGAACTGCTGTCTGAAATGAAGGAGCGTGGATTCCTTCTGACCGATGGTCGGTTCAGGCGTTTGGTTAACCGAAAAGTTCTTTTTGAGCAATGGCTGCATGGCTATATGGACTACCGTTTCAAGGTGAAGAGACAATGTTTTGAGGCCAAGACGGTTTCGTGGTGGAAGACCCGCAATCCGGCTCGCGAAGGTTTTCTGTGGGGCGGAGAGCCTGCAGGCGCGGTTCTGACGGATGACTTTCTTCGTCCGCAAAAACTGACGATCTACACCGACAAACCGCTCTATGATTTTGTGGTGGATGGCGACTTGCATCAAGTTCCTGCCGGAGGAAATATCGAGTTTATCGAACCCTTTCTCAAAACCGAAGGGATGCAGGGCTGTGTTCATCCACTGCTCGTGTATGCTGATCTGATCTGTTCTTCTGACGACCGCAACACCGAAATTGCTACGAGAATCTATGACCGCTACTTACGTCCCCTTATTGAAACCGCTTAACTCCGCCAAGGCGGACACGTTGCGGCGGTTATATTCCGTGGTCGGCTCTATGCCCGTCGTTTTGCTAGGGGCATTCGCTCGTGATCTCCTCTTTTGCCATGTTCACGGAATTGAGGTTCCCCGTGCCACAATGGATATTGATACCTGTGTTCAAATGGCTTCATGGGACGATTTTAATGCGGCCTGTGAACAGCTCAAGGCATTGGGGTTCATCAACGAAGAACCTGATCACCCCGAAAAGTTTATCGATACAAACGGTCAGGAAATAGATTTTCTTCCCGTCGGAAGCTTGTCGGAGGATGGGAAGACCATTACATGGCCAACGGATGAGAGTCCGTGGACAATTTCCGGTATTCAGGAAGCCTATGACCATGCGCTATTGATCAAAATCGACAGCCTTCATCTTCGGATCATTCCGCCCTGTGCCATGATTTATTTAAAGATGTTTTCAACCTATGACCGGCCGGATGATCGCCGCAAAAAGGATACAGCGGACATTCATTTTGTCTTGGAACATTATTTGGATGTAACCGGAAAAGAACGTCTGCGTACAGGTGGACGTGATGCGGATGTGATGGAGCTTGAAAGCGGGGATCTTCAAAAAGCCGTTGCCCGAATTGCGGGGCGGGATATTGCGGGCACCGTCTGTTCGGATACTGCGGTTGAGCTGTCGAAAATCCTTGATCAGGAAACCACAAGTGGAAGCCGATGCCCTATTTCTCACGAACTGGCAGGCTATCATCAGGGGCAGTTTTCCCGAGCCCGATCTGTTTTGATTTCCCTACAAGCGGGATTTGATGAACATCGTTTTATGCTGGAGGGCGACGCTCCGGCGGAGCCGCAAGGAATTGGGCGGGCAAGTGGCTCGAACGGAGTCTCGCCCTCCAAAGATCAGGGAGTTTAAAACATGAACCAAGCCACCGAAAAAATCTTTCAACAGGACATCATCGACCACCTTGTTTCCAATGGTTGGAAGCTGGGGGAATCAGCTAACTACGACCAAAAACACGCCCTGTATTCCGAAGCCCTTGTGTGGGCTATCTAAACGACACTCAGCCTGGTCAATGGGATAAGTTTAGCCGAATGCATCCAACGGGAGCGGAGGCGGGTTTACTCAAGTCGGTGGCGCGTCAGTTGGATAAGAAGGGAACGCTCCATGTTCTTCGGAATACAATCAAGGATCGGGTCTCGTTTTTTATTTCCTTTAAAACATGATGGATACCATCAATAT
>JAOZKS010000559.1 GCA_029935255.1 Pontiella sp. | reverse complement strand
CCCGTGCTCGACGAGGGTGCCTTTGCGGGCTTGGTCGCCGTTATACATTCCTCGTACTTGGGGGAGGGTGACGTGCGATTCATCGATGATCGTGAGGAATTCACCGGGAAAATAATCGAGCAGGCATTCGGGGCGGTCGCCGGCATTGCGACCGGCAAGGTGGCGGGAATAGTTTTCGATGCCGCCGCAGAAACCAATTTCTTTCATCATTTCCAGATCGTACTCGGTGCGCATCTTGATGCGCTGCGCTTCGATCAGCCGATCCTCGCGTTCAAACTTGGCGACTTGTTGTTCCATCTCCTGGCGGATGGCCACGAGCGCGGCATCGATCTTGGTTTGCGGCATCACAAAATGTTTGGCAGGCGATATAAGGATGTGGTCGAGCGTTTCCAGGGTGTCGCCGGTCAGTGGGTCGATTCGCTTGATCGCATCGATTTCGTCGCCCCAGAATTCGAGGCGAATGCCGTAGTCTTTGGCGTAGGAGGGAAAGATATCGAGGGTATCGCCGCGCACGCGGAATTTTCCGGAGCCGGGTTCGTAGTCGTTGCGTTCATATTGAATTTCAACGAGCTTCTTCAAGATGGCATCGCGGTCGCTGGTTTCGCCGACCTTCGCACTGACGACCATCTTTTTGTAGTCCTCCGGAGAGCCGAGGCCGTAGATGCAGGAGACGGAGGCGACGATGATGACATCGCGGCGGTTGAGCAGGGCATCGGTGGCGGCAAGGCGCAGGCGCTCAATCTCGTCGTTGATGGCGGAGTCCTTTTCGATAAAGGTATCGGTTTGTGGAATGTAGGCTTCGGGTTGGTAGTAGTCGTAGTAGGAAACAAAGTATTCGACGGCATTGTACGGAAAGAAGGTCTTCAGCTCGGCGTAGAGTTGGGCGGCGAGGGTCTTATTGTGCGAGAGCACGAGGGTGGGAAGGCCTTCCCGCGCAATCACGTTGGCGATCGTGAAGGTTTTTCCCGAACCCGTCACCCCTTCCAGCGTCTGGAATTTTCGTCCCCTTGAAAGCCCGGCGCACAGCGCATCGATCGCGGCGGGCTGATCACCCGTCGGTTCGAAATTCGCAATAAGCTGGAATGATTTGTCCATTTACGGAAGAGTACACGCGTTATTTGAGAAGAAAAGAAAAACGAATGGGGAGGGATAGGATGCTTAAGCGAGTCATTGTGGTTTTGGTATTTTGTTCGGTTGCTGTTTTGGCGGGTGATAAACCCAACATTCTGTTGATGATGGTGGACGATCTGGGGTTTGCGGATTTTGGCTGCTATGGTAGCGAGATCGAGACACCGCGTATTGATGCGCTGGCTGAAAACGGGCTGCGCTTTACGCAGTTCTACAATACGGCAAAGTGCCACTCTTCGCGGGTTTGCCTGCTGAGCGGGCTTTACTGCAATCAGGCGGGCGGTGCAAAACTTAACCGTGCCACCACGATTCCCGTGGTGCTGCTTAAAGCGGGTTATTTCACCTCCATGACCGGGAAATGGCACCTTGACAAACAACCGACCGACTTTGGCTTCCAGCGTTACTGGGGCCACCTCTCCGGCGCGACTGATTTCTTTG
>JAOZKS010000186.1 GCA_029935255.1 Pontiella sp. | reverse complement strand
GCATTTCGCGCTCGGGAGCAAACCAGTAGCCGTTGTAGACGAGCTCGGCATATTTGGGGATGAACGAGTCGCGCAGATGCATGACTTCGCGATCCATCGTGATCGACTCGATCGCGCGGTGCGCATGGTGCAGAATGGTTCCACCGGGCGTTTCATACACCCCGCGGTCTTTCATGCCGGTGTAGCGGTTCTCGACGATGTCGATACGACCCACGGCATGCTCGCAACCCAGTGCATTGAGTTTCTTTAACAACGCTGCAGGGCTGAGTTTTTCGCCGTTGACCGCAACCGGAATTCCTTTTTCAAAACTCACTTCAATAGTTTCGGGTTCGTCTGCGGCTTGGCTGAGCGGCTTGGTCATGCACCACATGTTTTCGTCGGGCTCATTCCACGGGTCTTCGAGAATTCCACCTTCAAAACTGATGTGCAGCATGTTGCGATCCATACTGTAGGGCTTGGATGCGGAAACGGTGGTCGGAATGCCGCGCTCTTCCAGATATTGGATCATGTCGGGGCGGCCTTCGAACGGGAAGTCTTCGGGCATGCGCCACGGGGCAATCACTTTCACATCGGGTTTGAGGGCGTAGGCCGTCAGTTCGAAGCGAACCTGGTCGTTGCCTTTTCCGGTGGCACCATGACAGATGGCTTCCGCGCCTTCGGCGATGGCGATATCGATCATGCGCTTCGCGATCAACGGACGGGCGATGGAGGTGCCGAGCAGGTAGGTGCCTTCGTAGATGGCATTGGCCTGCATGATCGGATAGATGTAGTCGGCGGCAAACTCCTCTTCGACGTTATCGACATAGCACTTGACCGCGCCGTGTTTCAGCGCTTTTTCCTCAAGGCCATCGAGCTCCTCTTCCTGCCCCACGTTTGCGCAGTAGCAGATGACTTCGGCATCATATTTTTCTTGGAGCCAAGTCAACAGTACGGTGGTATCGAGACCCCCGGAATAGGCTAGTATAACTTTCATAATCTGATCCTTACTCTTGATTAAAACGGAATATCGTCTTCGTATTCATCGAAGTCTGCAGGGACATCCTTGTCGGAAACAGGTGGTTTTTCACCGGTGGCCGAAGCAGGTGCGGCGGCCTCTCCGGCCTGAAGCTTCCACGCGTTCAGGTTGTTGAAGTAGCGTCCGTTGTATTCGCGCCCGCGGATATCGAACGAGACGGTCACTTCCTGCCCTACCTGAATGCTGTCGAGCAAGCTGACTTTATCATTCACAAATTGCAAAGCGATGTCTTGAGGGTAATTTCCATCTTCAACCGTAACCACGAATTCACGCACGGTAAACTTGTCGCTAATCGTTTTTGCATCCATCACCAATTTTACTTTTCCTGTCAGGTCATACGACATTTTCATTCTCCTTCATTGTTAAAAAATTCCATCCACAGCACCGAGGCTGGAAGCACTCGTCTTGCTACATTCTCAGCTACACTCACATGGATTGGGCGACAGAGGTGCCATTTCTTCATGGAGCTCTTCGCATGCCTCACGAATCAACTTCAATGCCTGATCGATTTCCTCCTGCGAAACATTCAGAGGAGGAAGCAACCGGAGGACATTACCCGCAGTCGCCAGTGAGAGCATCCCTTTTTCCTGCAATTTTTTCTGCAAGGGAAATGCCGGAACATCCAATACGATCCCGAGCAGCAAACCCAGACCCCGAATCCCTGCGACCCACTTCTTGTGCTTCATCGCAATTTCGCAAAGGCCTTCCACCAAATAGGCACCCATCATCAGGGTGTTGGCGAGCAGATCCTCCTCTTCAATCACTCCGATAACCGACAGCGCGGCGGAGCAGGCCAGCGGTGTTCCGCCAAACGTCGTGGCGTGGTGGCCCACCTGAAATGTATCGGCTAGCGTTGATCCTGCCACAATGGCACCGATCGGGAATCCATTGCCGAGGCCTTTGGCCAGCGAGAAGGCATCGGGTTGCACATCATAGTTTTGGAAGCCAAACCATCTGCCCGTCCGCCCCATGCCGCATTGCACCTCATCGCATAACAACAGGATGCCCTTTTCATCGCAGAGCTTCCGGAGACTGGAAAGGAATTCCGGGTCGGCAGAAATCACGCCCCCTTCACCCTGCAGCGCTTCAATCAACACGGCGGCGGTTTTTGGAGTAATGGCCTCCTCGATGGACTGGAGGTTGTTGAAGTCAGCATAAACGAACCCTTCCGGCAGCGGGCCGAACCCCGTCTTTACCTTGTCCTGCCCGGTCGCGGTGAGCGTGGCCAGTGTCCGTCCATGGAACGACTGCCGCATGCTGACGATTTCATACTTCCCTTTATCGCTCCCCCAAAGCCGCGCGAGTTTAATCAATCCTTCGTTGGCCTCCGCCCCCGAGTTGCAGAAAAAACATTTCGCCCCCAACAAGCCGGAATGTTCCGACAGGGCCTTGGCGAGCTGTGGCTGTTTTCCGTTGTAATACAGGTTCGAAACATGCACCAGCGTCTCGACTTGATCCTGCACGGCCTGCACCATTTTCGGGTGGCAGTGGCCAATGTTGGTAACCGCGATGCCCGACACAAAGTCTAGGTACTCATTGCCCTCCGCATCCCATACGCTCGTACCCGAACCCTCGACCAGTGCGAGGCTGGGGGCATAGGTTGGCATGAGGTATTCCTTTTGTAGCTCAGCAATTTCTTCGGTTTTCATGGTTCTATTCCGTTATCTCGGTTCCGACTCCTTCCGTTGTGAACAGCTCCAGCAGGAGTGAGTGCGGGAGCGACGAATCAATGATATGCGCTTTCTTAACGCCCGACTTTACCGCATCAACCATTCCGTTGATCTTCGGCAACATTCCGCCAGAGATCACGCCACGCTGGATCAGCTCGCTAACTTCGTCCAAATGCAACGATGAAATTAAGGATGAACGATCCTCCTGATCCCGCAATAGACCGGGGACATCCGTCAGGAATACCAGCTTGCGGGCGTGGAGCGCACAAGCGATCGCAGTGGCGGCATCGTCCGCGTTTATATTATACAGTTTACCGTCAGCCCCTTTTCCGAGCGGAGTGATGACCGGGACAATGTCCGAGCGCAGGTAGGCCTGGATCGGCTCGATATCCACCCGATTCACCTTCCCAACGTAACCCCAGTTGATCGGAGTTTTGGTTTCCGCATCCTCACCCAACATCTTATCGACCCGAATGATGTCCTCGCCATGAATCCCGCGTGCCTTGCCGTGGAACTGCTGGATGATTCCCATCAACTTTGGATTCACCTCATGATTCAATACCTGCTCCACCACTTTGATGGTCGCGGCATCCGTGACCCGCAGGCCGTCGACAAAGTTCGGGGCAATGCCGGAGGTCTTCATCGCCCGGGAAATGGCTTTCCCGCCGCCGTGAACCACCACGGGCCGCAGCCCGACGCATTCCATGAACGCGATATCCTGCATAATCCGGCTGTATCCATCTTCGTGCTCCATGATGCTTCCGCCTAATTTCACCACGACCGTGTCGCCACGAAACTGCTGAATAAAAGGAAGCGCCTCAATCAGCACGGTTGCTTTTTCAATAAACTTTTCCATTCGTCATTTCCTGTTCTTTCTCATCCACCGCAACGAGGCTGGAAGCTCTCGTCTACGTTACGTTGATCCGCACATATTCTTCGGTGCAGTTGCAGGTATAGACCGTGGCCGTTCCCTCCCCGAGATGCAGGTTTATATTTATAGCAAAGTCCGTTTGCGAAACCACCTTAATCAAGTCTTCCTGCGGGATATCTGTCCGCATGCCGCAAACCACCGCCTGTTGCTCGTCGTAGTGGATTTCCACCTTTTCCTCCGTCACCTTGGCCTTGGAGTAGCCGACCGAATCCATGATCCGCCCCCAATTGGGATATTCCCCCGCCCAAGCGGTCTTGTTCAATAGCGAGTTGGCTACCGACCGGGCCGCAAGATTGGCATCCCCATCGGACTGCGCACCCACCACATTGACCGTCACGAACTTATCCGCACCTTCGCCGTCATGGACAATCATCATGGCCAGCTCATGGCAGACCGCTTTCAGGGCGTGGAAAAAGGTTTTCCAACCCTTGGACGTTTCATCTATGGGGTGAGTGCCCGCCGCACCATTGGCCAGCGCGAGGACGGTGTCGTTCGTGCTTTGGTCGCCGTCGATTGAAATCCGGTTGAAACTGGAGTTGACCGCCTTCTCCAACGCGGATTGAAGCGCATGCCGCCCAACGGCGGCATCGGTGGTAATGAAAGAAAGCATCGTGGCCATGTTGGGCTCGATCATGCCTGCGCCCTTGGCAAACCCGAGAATCTTCACGGTCCGGCCCTCGATCTGCACTTCAGCAACAGAAACCTTGGGCCGCGTGTCGGTGGTCATCATGGCTTCGGCGGTTTCGTGTACATGCTCTCCAAGTGCGGCATCGAACAACTTTTCAATGCCCGGAACAATCTTATCGAGCGGTAGCTGCGGGCCGATCCGCCCGGTGGAACAGACCATGATTTCCTGCGGTTCGCATCCGATCACTTTCGCGGTTTCGGCGGCCATATCGCGGGCGGCAACCATACCTTCGGATCCCGTACAGGCGTTTGCAATCCCGCTATTCAACACGATGGCATGGGCCACACCGTGCTTGAGGTGTTCCCTGCAAATTTTGACCGGCGCAGCACACACTTGGTTCGTGGTAAAAACGCCGGCAACGGCAGCCGGTTCATCGGAAAGAACCAAGGCCATATCCTTGGCCCCGCCCGATTTGATTCCTGCGGATATTCCCGCGCATTTAAAGCCTTTCGGCATGTGGATTTCTGAATACATAGGTTTACCCTTCCTGTTTAAAATCGTTGCTGCTTTCCTTCAAAATTCGCCGCCAGATTCACTCTTCTGTTTAATCTTGAGAAACGGCCTGCCCCTCGGCCGCCCAAAACTCCAGTTTCGCTTTGTAGTCATCCGTTCTTTTCATCCTTTTCTCTCCCTAGCCTGATCAAAGTATGGCGTATAATTTGCCATCTTTTCATCGAAAATCCAATCCTTTCCTTGTCCGACAGCCTGCAATCCCGCGCCCTCCAGACACAAAAAAGCCCCCCGAATCCGGGAGGCTTTTGCAACGGGGTTGCCCAGCGATCAACGCTTGGAGAACTGGAACCGTTTGCGTGCACCCGGTTGACCCGGCTTTTTACGCTCTTTCACACGTGCATCGCGCGTCAGGAATCCTGCTTTCTTGAGGATATCCTTCAACTCCTCGTCGGAACTGGCGAGCGAACGGGAAACGGCGTGCACCACGGCACCGCACTGTCCGGACTTTCCACCACCCTTAACGAGGGCGATCACATCGAACTTATCCACCACGTCAGCGGTAATGAACGGCTTCTTGAGCAGTTCCTGCTGTAGTGCGGTTTGAAAATAGTTATTCGCTTCCAGACCGTTCACGGTAATCGTTCCGGTTCCTTCGATCATGCGCACGCGCGCAATCGAGGTTTTCCGGCGTCCGGTTGCTGCCAATTCCAAAGTCTTCTTCTTAGCCATGATAATTTCCCTGCCTATCCTTTATATGCGAGCTCTTGAACCTGCTGCGCGGTGTGTGGATGTTCCGAAC
>JAOZKS010000558.1 GCA_029935255.1 Pontiella sp. | reverse complement strand
TTTCACATCCGCTACTGGGCTTCGATGACCTGCTCATCAACAAGCGGCCCGTCCCTGCATTTTCACACCAGTCCGATCAATACCTCGGTCGCCACAGCGGCGCGGGCGATGGCCTAGTGGTGCTCCGCAACTGGAAGGCCCAACCGACCGAAGAGGTGCTGCTTAAGGACCGGCTCCCCGTCGGCTCCGTGCTGCATCCCGACCTCTCCTACGATGGTCGCCGGATTCTCTTTTCCTACTGCGACCACTCCGAGGCCCGCAAAACGCACCGCCGCTTTTTTATCTATGAAATCAATGCCGATGGCTCCGGCTTGCGCCAACTCACCGGAACCGCCTCCGATCCGCTCGAAGGGCTGGGGGGGCGCCGCACCGCGTTGATCGAGGACTTTGATCCGTGTTATTTGCCGGATGGCCGCATTGCCTTTGTTTCAACCCGCAACCAGGGCGGGGTGCGCTGCCACCACGGCGAACGCTACTGCATGACCTACACCCTCTACGGCTGCGCCGGAAACGGCACCGACATTCGGCCCATCGCCTATGGCGAAGCCAACGAATGGGATCCCTCCGTTATGAACGACGGACGGATCATCTGGTGCCGCTGGGACTACATCAACCGCCACGACACCATCTATCAGGGACTCTGGACCACCAAGCCCGATGGCACCTCCACCGCCCACTACTACGGCAGCTATACCTGTAACCCCTGCCTGACCTCCGAGGCCAAGTCCATTCCCGGAACGCGCCTTGTCTGCGCCACCGCCGGGCCGCACCACGGCTACATTGCCGGCTCCATTGTTCTGATCGATCCCGCCAAGGGGCGGGACGGCGAAGCGCCACTCCAACGCGTCACCCCCGAGGCGCGTTTCCCGGAAACCGAAGGCTGGCACGAAAAGGCCTATTGCACCCCGTACCCGCTCAGTGAAAATCTGTTTCTCGCCGCCTACACCCCCGGAAAAATCACCCAGCAGGGAGGGAACCCGGTCGCCGACGCCTATGCCATATACCTCGTCGACACCCTCGGCGGGCGCGAGCTGGTCTATCGGGATTCCGAAATTTCCTGCTTCGCTCCCATTCCGCTCCAGCCGCGAAAAAAGCCACCTGCACTGCCCTCTATTCTGCCCGATGCCCCCCATGGAACCCCCGGCACGTTCTATGTGCAGAACGTCTACGAGAGCAGCGAGCACATCCCCAAAGGAAGCGTCAAACGGTTGCGCATCGTGCAGATCTATCCACAACCCGCCCAGCGCGCCCCCGATCGCAGCAAGGTGCTCTTCGAGCTGCCGAAAAAAATAATCGGCACCGTCCCCGTCGATGAAAACGGCTCCGTCGCCTTCGAAGCACCCTCCGGCGTTCCATTGCTTTTCCAGTTGCTGGACGAAAACAACATGTGCGTCATGAGCATGCGCACCTTTGTCTATGCGCATCCCGGAGAAACCACTAGTTGCGTCGGTTGCCATGAACCCCGCGCTTCCGCGCCCTCCTACAGATCCGGATTCAATGCCACAGTCTATAAGCCGGTTCCGCCTGCCGGGCCACAATACGCAGGCGGCCTCAGCTTTGCAAAAACCGTGCAGCC
>JAOZKS010000557.1 GCA_029935255.1 Pontiella sp. | reverse complement strand
TCGCCGAGTTCTTTCCCGAAATTCGAACATGCGGGATCTCGATGAGCTCGAAGGATGCTTCGTGCATCGATCCCTTGAATTCCTTGTAGCGCGCCCAGTCGCAATAGGCTTTTTTCACAACGATATTGCCCTTCAGCAACAGCCGCTCCAACACCTTGCCCATATTAAACTTTGCATTATCGGCCTCCTTGGCTCCCAAGGCGACATTTTCAAAATCGCAGTATACAGCCATGATCCGGGTTTCAGTATTATCACTCATTGTTTTTCCTCCTTGAATCAATGCGTGGAACCATACACGAAATCCCTGTGTTTCCAAATGGATGGAAATTGAAAAAACTCCGGTATGAAAATATCTGCGACTCAAACATAATGATTTTTCTACTCAGCGAAAAAAGTCATAGCAAGGACTGTGAAATTTCAATAACATGTTTTTCTGATAATTCAGGGCAAAGGGTAGACCCAATGACGGCATACTCGAGCATCTGATTACATAGCTGACTTTGCTGAGGCATATCGAAAACATATTGCCCCGTACAAAGACTTGCCTGCTGTGAAACTGGTCTACGGATACGTAGGATGGAATTCCGAGCAGTCGAAATGGGAACCCAGATGAACTCTACTCATCATGCCAACAAAGGTTTCCAATATTTGAAGTCCGGGACAAGCAAATGCTTGTCAACAGGGGAGGGAACATGTACTCAGCGAATAAGCGTATGACCCCTTCCGAACGCCGAGACACGCAATCAGACCCGACACTTAGAAACGTCACCTATACCTTATAATTTCCTTCGTCTTCAGCAACCGCTCGCTGTTCAGCAGGTATGTGATAAAGGGAAAGTTCCTTGGCACCTTGCAGCAGGCAGTCGGAACTCAGGTCGGTATCGAGCGCAATCCAATGCACCATGTGGCCCACGACTTTAAAATCGAGTTGCTGATCTTTGGTCGCGTTCATAAGCGTGGGATAATAAGCCAGCGGCGCACTGATGGTGCGGCCATCGGCCAAGTCAAAGACCAGACTGGCATCCATAAACCGAACGGATTCAATATCGACTTCGTAAACGCTCATTCCAGCACCTCCCTATCAACTCCTCATGTTCTTCTATCAGATTGGCGATTTCACGCAACTCATGGTCACGAAAGCCCTTATTTGAAGCCAGCCGCACCGGATCAAACCAATATTTCGCGATGGCATTCTCTTTCATCACATGGATATGCAACGGCTCCGAGAGATCGGCCATCACAAAAAAGAAGCGATACCCTTTCTCTCTAAAAACCGTCGGCATGGATTAGATCTCGTTTTTCGCCTTCATCGTGGCACCCACGCGCAGGCGCAGGGCGTTGATCTTAATGAAGCCGGTCGCATCGGACTGATCATAACCACCGGCTTCGTCGAAGCTCACGAGCTCGGGGCTGTAGAGCGAATAGGGCGAACGCCGCCCGCAGACATGCACGGCACCTTTGAAGAGCTTGAGGCGGACATCGCCGGTGGCGGTTTCCTGACTCTGGGTAATGGCGGCCTGGAGCATTTCGCGCTCGGGAGCAAACCAGTAGCCGTTGTAGACGAGCTCGGCATATTT
>JAOZKS010000185.1 GCA_029935255.1 Pontiella sp. | reverse complement strand
CGATGATCTACATCGGCGAGCTGAACAAAAGTTTTACGGCCGAAGAGAAGAACGATGTGAAAAACCAGCATTGGTCCTATCGCACGGAGCGTTGGAGATATATTCGCTACAACGATGGGGTGGAGGAGCTCTACGATCATGAGAATGATCCGAGGGAATGGACGAACCTGGCCGGATCACCCGAGCACAAGACGATCAAGGAGCAACTTAAGAAGCAGGTGTTCGATATCGTCCATGCTCCAAAACCGATGCCAAAGGTTCAGTCGGTCCAGCCGAAACCCGAGAAGAAATGGGATTGGTTCGGCGCTCTGGATATGAACAAGGATCAAGGAGTGACCGAAGGCGAGTGGTTGACCTGGAACAAAAAATCCGCCGTGAAGAAGGGCGAGAACTTCAACGAAGAGCAGCATCGGAAATATTTTGCCCAGCGCGATGGTAATGACGACGGGGTTATGACCCGGGCCGAACTCGAAGCAAGCCAGAAATGAAAATGAATCGAAATTGGTTAACGGTGCTGGCTCTTTGGGTGGCTGTTTGTTCTCAGGCAAAAAGCCCTAATCTTGTGATTGTTCTGACGGATGATCAGGGCTATGCGGATGTCGGCTTTAACGGCTGCACCGATATCCCAACGCCGACCATTGATCCTTCGATTCCAGAGGCGGGCATTCCGCTTGAAGAGGAAAACATGGCGGAGGTGCTGAAGAAGGTCGGCTATTCTTCGGATTCCTGTCGGGGGGCCACAACTATTTTCCGTCGGAATACATGCTCAACGACCTTTCCGAAGTAACGAAAATCTGGGAGTGGTACCGAACCCGCCTGATCAAGGATCGCGAGCGGGTCGATGTGGAAGGGGATTATCTGACCGATATCCTGACGGCTGCGGCGGTGGACTTTATCGATGCCAAGGCGAAGGGCGACCAGCCCTTTATCCTCTATTTGGCCTACAACGCGCCGCACACACCGATGCAGGCGACGGGGCGCGATATTAGATGCGAAACGCCGCCTTGATTTCTTCTTCCCCGGTCTTTCTGTCCAGACAGCTTTGGGGCGTGATGTGTGAATTGTTCTTTATGCAGAATTCGCAAAACTCGATGTATTCAGCCAATGACATTCCTTTTTGTCGAGGCTCCTGGACGTGCTCCATGTCGGGGAAGTTAATCATCTTTCAACTCCTTGATTAGGCGGGCCAGTTTCGAATAAATCTCAAGATTCGCAAACCGTTCACAGAGCGGTTTCAGCTCGGCTTCGGCATCCAACCTATTATCGACCGCCATATGGGCAATGTCCGGAAAATCCTTTTCCCACCGTTTCGGCGATCCACTTTTCAGCGCGAACAGTTTCATGGCAATCAGGTTGGACAGGCTGGGTACTTTCAGAAGTTGCCCGCCATACTCGATCGATTGGGCGTCCGTCAGCAGGGCTTGCATGGTGCCGGTATCGACCTGCAGGAAATCAACCCGAACGGGGGTGTCCGGTTTGTTGAAAAACACCACGTTTTCAGACTGTGAAATATTGGAGAATCCGGCCTCTTTCATCACAGAGCGCACCGCATCCATATCACTGGCAGCAATCATGAAATCAACATCAATCGTCGCACGGCTGTATCCGTAATGGTTAACCGCATGGCCACCGATCATCAGGAAATCAACTCCGGCTTTTGGTAGCTGGTTTCCCACGAAATCAAAGATGAACGCAACGTAGTTTGTTGTCATGTTTTTAAAGCCCTTAAAAACCACAAACAACGCTATATCAAACCCATCCAGCTTCATAGAAAAAAACGCCCCGGAACGCCGAGGCGTTTGAGCTCTTGGATTGGAGGCTCGTTACAGCATGAATCGTTTGCGGATGAAGGCGGGTAGCGAGTCGTCGAGCGGGGGCAGTTGCCTGAGCAGGGCCTGCGCGGCTTTGAGTTCGCAGTTTTCGATGTCGCCTTTTTTTTGGAGCAGTGAGCCATGACTTCGGGCGTACCGGTCTCATGGTCGGCGAGGGTCAGCACGCCGACGGTGTCACGGATGAATTTGCCGTCCATGGCGAGTGCGCCGGGCATTGAGCCGACGTGTTCGCCGAGCCATTGTGTGAGCACTTTGGCCATCGTTTTCGGATCGATGTCGCGCAGCAGGTTGTAGAAGACGAGGTAGCCGGGAATTTCGCGGAACTTCTTTGTGCCTCGTTTCAGCGGCAAGCCGATCTTGGCGCGCTGGGCTTGGGTGAGGCGCGAGGCGAAGCAAAGCGTTTCGCGGGCACCGGATTCGAGTTCCCTGAGCCAGAGGCGTTTGATGTTTCCATGCGGAACGTAGAAGTCGAGTGCGTCGCGCGAAAAGCCCTGGCTTTCGCCCGCTTCGATCCAGCCGGAGGCCTTGTAGCAGGTGCCGCGGAACTTCTCGATGTCAGTGAATGTTTCTGCGAGAAGCGGACGGTAGCCGAGGGTGTCCATCCATTGTTTCGGCAGGGCGCGTATCGCCGAAGCCAGGGCCTTTGAAGCAAGGTTCGGCTCCGTGCCGCGATCATGAAGGAGTAGGTAACGGCGATTCTGGACGATGAGTTTCTGGCGTTCGGCGCGCTGTCCAGCGTGCCATCCAATCCACTCGTCGCGGTCTTTGAGAGCATAGCAGGCCGGCCCCCAGGCCAGTAGAGCCACCCACTCGCCGTTGCGCACCACCGCCTGCCGCAGGAAATCTCCGGTCGGCTTGGCCGCCCCAAGGTAGTGCAGGTCGCCCATGGTTTCGTCAAAGAGCCCATATTCAGCCTCTGGCACAACGATGCTTTCAATCTTGTCGCTATCGCCCCGTTTTGCGGAGCCCGTCTTCTTCCATTCGGGATTTGTAGTCTTCATCCATCCTATGGGAACAGATGGCGGTATATTTTTTTAGCGAAAAATCAAACTGTTTGGATGCAGGCGATTAACGAATTTTGAAAAATGTTTTTAATGGTGTCATGTGCAATATCGGCTTGCATTTTTACAATATCCACGTTTGGTGCTATGCCGTTTCCCTTGCTATGCTCCGTCCTATGTTTTGTGTAAAAAATTGGTTTGTTGCATTAGTGGTTGGGTTGGGGTTTTCGGTGGCGCATGGCGACGCCCGGCTGCACCCCTTGCACGACATGAATCCGCTGATGCTTAAGACCGTCTCGGAGACATTGCAGGTGTCGGAAGCCGTGGCGGGAAGGGATCTTCCGATCGTGGCCCGGGTTATGCCGAAAAAGGGCAGCTGGGATTGTTCCGAAAAGCTTTGGCTTTTACTCGATGTGCAGAACAACGGTGAAAAATCGGTCATGGCGAGGGCGGAGGTGTCCTGCGTAAAGAAGAAGGGCTGGGGTGTAAACAAAGGGGGGATGTATGTTCCGCCCGGCGAAACACGTACGCTGCCGGTCTTGATCATGCGCGGCATGGTCGAGGGGCGAGACCGTGCGGCGCTCGAAGGTCTTTTCAACGACATGCGCGGCTATCCCGGCGGGCATCAGCAGACCGGCTGGCGGCAGCTCGATGCCTCGGCCATCAATAAGATCAAACTCGAGTTTTTCACCGATGCTCTGCGGGTCGAATGCGAGGTTTCCAATCTGCGCGCCACCACCCGCTTCCATCTGCCGTCCGACAGCGAGCTCAAAGGCAAGTATGTGCCAACCACCGATGCATTCGGGCAGAACCGCAATACGGATTGGAAGTTTAAGATTAAGTCCGAGGCCGATTTTACGAAGCGGTTTGAGTCGGAAAGCGAATGGCTTGAAAAATTTGCTGTACTGGAAAACCGCAGTCCTTACGGCGGGTGGACGGGCGGGCCGCGATTCAAGGCCGCCGGCCATTTCCAGACGGTGAAAAAAGACGGAGTCTGGTGGCTGGCTGACCCGGAGGGCTGGCCGTTCTGGTCGATCGGCGCGACAGGCTTCAACCTGGGGCTGGGTAAAACCAGGACGCCCGGGATTGGAAACTGGAATCCGCGGCAGCAAAACCTGAAGCGCAAGTATGGCGCCGAGTGGGAAAAGGACTACACCGCTTTCACCCACCGCCGCCTCAAGGCCTGGGGCATGAACACGCTGGGCAACTGGAGCTCGCAGGATTTCTACTTGGACGGCGGCACGCCCTATACCGTGGCCTGCCACTACAAACGCCCGTCCATTCACGAACCCAATCCCAAGGCGCACAGCCACCTGCCCGACGTATTCCATTCCGACTTCCGCCTGGCCACATTTGCCGCCGTGGCGCGCTTTAAACAGGAAGCCGCCGATCCGTGGTGCATCGGATTCTTCATCGACAACGAGCTTCCGTTTCCGCAGCCCAACACCCCCGCGCATAAAGCGCTTCTTTCGCCGAAGGAGTGCGCCAGCCGTCAGGAGTTTATCCGCCGCCTTCAGAAAAAATACAGAACGCTTGAAAAGCTGAACGCCGAGTGGAATGCCGCCTTTTCCGATTGGGATGCGCTGGCACCGGTTGAGGGAAAGGCACCGGCTGCGCGCGTTGCCGACCTGCTCGAATTCAGCGAGGCGTGGTTTCATGAATATTATAAAACCTGCCGCGACGCCATGCGGGAGCATGCACCGGACAAGCTTTATCTCGGTAGCCGAATCAACCATTGGAAAAACCATGCGGCGCTCAATGCCTGCGCGGAATATGCCGACGTCGTGAGTATCAACCTTTACGACTACACGCCCGACGTTTTCCAACCACCGGAAGGCTTTGACGCACCGGTCATGATCGGCGAATTCCATTTTGGCACCATTACCGAGCGCGGTGTCTGGGGCGCCGGGCTGTGTACCGCCATGGATATTGAACACGCGACGGATCTTTTCCGCGGCTACGCCGCAGAAGCGGTGAAAAATCCGTTGATTGTCGGGGCGCACTGGTTCAAGTTTTCCGACCAGCCGCTCACTGGCCGCAAGGACGGCGAAAACTATCGCATCGGATTTGTGGATGTGGCCGATACGCCGTATCCCGAAATGGTGAAGGCCTGCCGGTCGCTGGCGGAGGGCATGTATCCCCTGCGGGCAGGGATGAATAAGAATGTGGAGCAGAAATGAAAAATTGGATTTTAATATCCGCCATGGCCGGATTGCTGAGTGTGTCGAATGCCGTGGAGTGGAACGACCTGAATGTGCTGCAGCTGAATCGGGAGGCGCCGCGCGCCACTATGATGGTCTATCCCGACGCCGATGCTGCACGGGCTTATGACCGAACCACATCGCCGTGGTTCCAGTCGCTTAACGGCGAATGGAAATTCAACTGGGTGCGCTCTCCAAAGGATCGACCGAAGAATTTCTACAAACCGGAATATGATGTGAATGGATGGGGGACGATTCCGGTGCCGGCCAACTGGGAGATGGAAGGGCACGGCGTACGCATCTACAACAACGTAAAATATCCCTTCAAGAGGGATCCGCCCAACGCGCCGACCGACTGGAATCCTGTCGGCTCCTACCGTCGCGAGTTTGAAGTTTCCAAAGATTGGAACGGGCGCGAAACCTACATTGTTTTCGACGGCGTCCAGTCCGCGTTCTATCTCTGGGTCAACGGCGAAAAGGTCGGCTATTCCCAAGGCAGCCGCACGCCCGCCGAGTTCAATATCACGAAATATCTCA
>JAOZKS010000020.1 GCA_029935255.1 Pontiella sp. | reverse complement strand
GATAGCGTATGTCCATAGTCTACTGGTGTATTTCGTTCGCTGTTCAAAGGAGAGTGCCGATGAAGGTTTGGGGTCTGTTTATGGTTGGGGTGGTGTTGGTTTCGGGGGTGATTGCACAGCCCGTTCAGCCGCCGGAAGGGTTTGATGCGTTGTTCAATGGTAAGAACCTCACCGGATGGTGGGGGCTTAAAACGGAAGATCCGGCCAAATGGATGGCGCTGCCGACGGAAAAGCTGAAGGAGAAAAAGGCGGCAAGCCTGAAGGATATCCGGCAGCACTGGCGTGTTGAGAATGGGGTGCTGGTGAATGATGGCAAGGGCCTATACCTTTCGACGGAAAAAAACTATGCCGACTTTGAGCTGATGCTCGAATACAAGACGGTTGCGCTGGCCGATAGCGGCATCTATCTGCGCGGCATCCCGCAAGTCCAGATTTGGGATTATACGGAAAAGAAAAAATTCAAGCTCGGTGCGGAGAAAGGCTCCGGCGGGCTCTGGAATAACAAGAAAAACCAGTCGGGCAAGCATCCGCTGGTACGGGCCGATAAGCCGTTTGGCGAATGGAACAAGCTGCACATTATCATGGTAGGCGAACGCGTGACGGTGCAGTTCAACGGCAAACTCGTGGTCGACCATGCACGAATGGACAACTATTTTCATTCCAAGCTCCCTATGCCGCGCACGGGACCCATTCAGCTCCAGACCCACGGAGGGGAAATTAGCTGGCGCAATGTGTTCATCCGCGAAATCGATGGTGAAGAGGCCAACCGAATCCTGGCTTCAAAAAGCTGGAAGGATGGCGTTTCTCCGGCGAGCTGGAAGGGAGCCGTCGATAGCTATCTCTTTGCTGATGGAGCAATCCAGTGCAAAAAAGGAAAAGGGGGGACCGTTTTTACCGAAAAGGAATACGCCGACTTTGCGGTGCAGTTTGAATTCCTGGTGCCGCCGGGGGGCAACAACGGGTTGGCCATTCGCTATCCGGGCGAGGGCAATCCCGCATATCACGGAATGTGCGAGTTGCAGGTGCTCGACAATTCTTCGCCTAAATACAAAAAGCTCGATGATCGGCAATTCCATGGCTCGGCCTATGGCATGGCGGCGGCCCATCGCGGCTACCAGCGTCCTGCGGGCGAGTGGAATTTCCAGACGGTGACGGTGGAGGGATCGAGCCTTGAAGTGGAGCTCAACGGCACGGTGATTCTCGATACCGATCTTTCCAGCGTCACCGAATACAAGGGCAACAAAAAACATCCCGGCAAGGGGCGGATCCAGGGCCATTTTGGTTTTGCCGGACACAACGATCCTGTTTCTTTTCGTAAACTTTTCATCAAGGAGCTAAACCATGAATCCAAGTAGACGATCCTTTATCAAGCGTACGGCAGTTGCCGGTGCCACTCTTCCACTATTCAATATTGGAACCGCCGGTGCCGCGCCGAGCGAAACGGTTAACCATGCCAGCTTTGGATCCTCCGGCATGGCCAATTCAGATATCCGAAGCCTTACCCGCAGCGACCATGTAAATCTTGTGGCGGTGGCGGAGGTGGACTCTAGTCGGTTGGGCAAGGTGCTGGAGGCTTTTCCCAAGGTCAGGGTCTACAAGGATTGGCGTGTCCTGCTGGAGAAGGAGCATAAGAATCTCGATTCCGTTAATGTATCGACGCCCGACCACATGCATGCACCTATCGGTGTGACGGCGATGAACCTCGGTCTGCATGTCTATGGCCAAAAACCGCTCGCCCAAAACCTCTATGAAACTCGGCGCATGGCGGAAATTGCTAAAGCGACGGGGGTGGTTACGCAGATGGGGATTCAGCTTGCATCCAAGACCTACGAGCTTTTGGCGGTTCGGATGATCCAGGACGGTGTGATCGGCAAGGTCAAGGAAGTCCACATGTTTTGTCACAAGACCTGGGGCGATCCAGACCCGTTGCCGGAGCAGACCGATCCGGTTCCCGAAAGCCTCGCATGGGATCTCTGGTGCGGCACCCGTTCGAAGACTTCCTATATCAAGGGATACTACCACCCGGGGCAGTGGCGCAAGCGGCTCGACTACGGAACCGGAACGTTGGGCGACATGGGATGCCATATCTACAGTCCGATGTTCCATGCGCTGGATCTTACCGCCCCGCTGACGATCAAATCCATCGGCGGAACGCCGAACAAAACCAACTGGGCGACTAACGAAAAGTTTGAATATATCTTTCCCGGCAACCGCTATGCCGCCAATAAAACCATCAAGGTGAGTTGGTACGATGGTACCGAACGCCCGCCGCAGGACATTCAGGAAATGTTTGGTGACAAGATGCCGAAACAGGGCAGTATATTCATCGGTACGGAAGGGGTGTTGTTGGTGCCTCACAGTCAGTTGCCCGTGCCGTACCCGCGCGAAAAATTCGCGGAATACCGCTATCCAAAACTTGAGCCGCGCGATCATTATCAGGATTTCATCAAGGCCGTGCGCGGCGAAGATGTAAAGCCCATTGCCGACTTCGGCACCTACGGCGGGCCGCTAACCGAAACCGTCCTGCTCGGCGGCCTGGCCTCGCACTTCCCGAACGAAGTGCTGACGTGGGACGCTGAAAAATTGCGATTTACGAATCATGAAGCGGCGAATGAATTCATTCGGAAAAAGTACCGCAAGGGCTGGGATGTGAAGGGGTTGTCGTGAACCGAGTGGGCCTTGTTGGACTTGGCTTCATGGGCGGCGTTCATCTGCGCAACTGGCAGGCCGCCGAGGAGTCCGAAGTGGTGGCCGTGTGCGATGCCAACCCGATAACGGGCGAGGCCACGCTGGGGAATATCGATGCCGGTTCCGACCGGCTCAATCTCGATGGCGTGGCCCTCTATACCGATGTTGCCGAAATGCTCGCCAGCGAAAACCTCGACGTGGTTTCGGTTGCCCTTCCAACCCATCTGCACAAAGCCGTTTCCATCCAATGCCTTGAAGCGGGAGTCCATGTGCTCTGCGAAAAACCAATGGCGCTGAACGTGCCGGATTGCGATGCCATGATTGCGGCGGCATCCAAGGCCGGCAAGCATTTGATGGTGGCGCACTGCATCCGTTTTTGGCCGGAATATGCTTGGGCGAAAAAGGCGGTCGACAGCGGTGAATACGGAGCCGTTCTCGCGGCCGACTTTTCCCGTCTGACCGATGCGCCGGCATGGGCCGATGGCAGCTGGCTTGCCGACCCGGCGAAGAGTGGAGGGCTTGCGTTGGATCTGCATATCCACGACCTCGACTTCATCCAATATCTTTTTGGAACACCTTCGGGTATTCGCTCGGTCGGCACCCGGCATGTTCAAACGCAGGTCGACTATGCCGACGGACGCGCCATCACCGCAACCGCCAGCTGGGCCATGCCAAAGTCGTTCGGCTTTCAGATGAGCTTTAAGATCATGCTCGAAAATGCGGCGCTGGTTTTTGATGGAGCCTCGCTGAAGGTTTATCCTGCGGAGGGCGAGCCCTTCGTTCCGGAGGTCGCCGAGGGGGATGGGTATAAGGGTGAAATCGAATACTTCTCTGGTCTGCTGGCCGGAACAAATACGGAAATCATTATCCCGCCGGAGCAAGCGCGCGAATCGGTGCGGATGGCCTTGGAGACGATACGTTCATGAACCATCCTGTTGGAATTTGCAGCTGGTCGTTGCTCAACAATCTCGATGAACTTTCCCGGACGTTGAAAGCAACCGAGCTCTCGCATCTTCATTTGGAGGTTGCGGCACTCGATGCGTTCCGTGCTGCCATCGCGCAAAACGATTGGACGATCTCCTGCACGATGGTCGGCTTTCCGCAGGAGGATTATTCCACCCTCGAAAGCATTCGCGAAACCGGTGGAATCATGCCGGACGACTGCTGGGAGACCAACCGCACCATTGTTCTCGATGCCATCGAAAAAACAGCCGAGGCGGGGGTTAGCCTGCTCTCTTTCCACGCCGGCTTTATCGATCACACCGACGAGGTGGGCTATCAAAAGTTCTGCAAGCGCATGCGCGAGCTGGCGAATGCCGCGCAGGAAATGAACGTCATCCTGCTGATGGAGACCGGGCAGGAGTCCGCCGAAAATTTGCGCAACTGTTTGGAAGATTTCGACCATCCAGCATTGGGTGTCAACTTTGATCCCGCCAACATGATCCTCTACGGAAAGGGTGATCCCATTGAAGCGGTTAAAACGCTGGCCCCCTGGATTAAGCATGTGCATATCAAAGATGCGATTGCTAGCAATGTGCCGGGCGAGTGGGGAGTGGAAGTGCCTTGGGGTGACGGTGAAGTCGAGGGTCGTGCTTTTATTCAGACGTTGGACGAAATTGGTTTTTCAGGTACGTTGGCAATCGAACGCGAGGCAGGGGAAGCGCGCGTGGAGGACATTAAACGGGCGGTTAAACGGTTAGGAGATCTAAAATGAGCAAAGACAAAAAACAGCGATTTATCAGCACGCGGTTGTCCATCATGATGTTCCTTCAGTTCTTTATCTGGGGGGCATGGTTTGTGACCATGGGAACCTACTTGTCGAAGGGGCTTGGGCTTGATGGCGCGCAGATTGGCGATGCCTACAGCACCATGCCTTGGGGCGCGGTGATTGCCCCTTTTATTGTGGGCATGATTGCGGATCGTTTTTTCTCGGCACAGAAAGTCATGGCCTTCATGCACATCGTCGGCGGCGGCATTCTTTTCTATGCCTCCACGATCACGGATTTCGCGCTCCTCTTCTGGGTATTGATCGCCTATGCCATCTGCTACAACCCGACGCTGAGCCTCGTTAATGCCATTTCGTTTAGCAAGATGGACAATCCGGAAAAGCAGTTCCCGGCCATTCGCGTATTCGGTACGGCAGGGTGGATCGTTGCGGGATTGCTCGTTGGATTTATGAAGATAGAGGATCAAAACCTACCCATGAAGATTGCGGCGGTCTCTTCCTTCTTGCTCGGTGTCTATTCCCTCTTCCTGCCCGACACGCCGCCGAAGTCGCTGGGTCATAAAGTCACCATTAGCGATGTGCTCGGCCTCGAAACGCTGAAGCTGATGAAGAACCGTTCGTTCGCCGTCTTCGCCATCGGCTCCACGCTTATTTGTATTCCGTTGGCGTTCTACTACAACTTCACCAACATGTTCCTGAACGATGTCGGCGTGGTCAATGCGGCGGGTAAAATGACGCTGGGCCAGATGTCCGAAGTGATCTTTATGCTCGTTATGCCGTTCTTCTTCGCCCGCCTCGGGGTTAAGAAAATGCTGCTCATCGGCATGGCCGCCTGGGTGGGTCGATACCTGCTCTTCGCCTTTGGAAGTTCCGACTCGCTGGTCTGGATGTACTACATCGGCATCATGCTGCATGGCATCTGTTACGACTTCTTTTTCGTTACGGGTCAGATCTATGTGGACAACACCGCGCCCAAGGCCATCCAGGCTCAGGCGCAGGGCTTCATTGCTCTGATTACCTATGGTATTGGCATGGTGGTTGGCGCCAAACTTTCCGGGCAGGTGGTGAAGCACTTTACCACCGAGACCTCCACCGCCGAAGAGGTGGTCGAAAGCGTCTTGGCCTGGCAGCAAATCTGGTTGGTTCCGGCCCTCCTTGCCGGGGTTATTCTGATTCTTTTCGCGATTCTCTTCAAGGATCCTGCAAAAGAGACGGCTCCTGTTGATTCTGCGGAATGAGGCTCCACCTGCTCAGAATAATATTGAACAACTGAGCAGGAAGTCCTAGCGTTCCCGTGTTTTGCAACCCAACTAGGAGAAAACCATGCCAGAACTTGCCACGACCGATATTCTGAAAATCCTGCCGCACCGCTATCCCTTTATGCTGGTGGACAAAATCATCGAATTTGAAGAAGGGGGCGACCGGATCGTTGGTATCAAGAATCTGACGTTCAATGAATTGTTTTTCCAAGGGCATTTTCCTGATAATCCGGTTATGCCGGGGGTGCTGCAGCTCGAAGCCATGGCTCAGGTTGCGGGCGTGCTGCTGAACTCCCGCGAAGGCAACGACGGCAAGGTGGCTTTTTTCATGTCGATCAACAATGCCAAGTTCCGGCGCGTCGTGGCTCCGGGCGACCAGTTGCGCATCGAAATCGAGGTGGATCGGATGCGTTCGCGTATGGCTTCGGTGAAAGGCAAGGCCTATGTGGGCGACGAACTTGCCAGCGAAGCGGATCTGATGTTCGGCTACGGGGCTTAGATTCATGGCCCGGATTCACGAAACCGCCATCATCGCGGAAGGGGCGCAGATTGCCGACGATGTTGTTATCGGGCCATACTGCACGATAAGCGAGATGGCCGTCATAGGTCGCGGTACCGAATTGGCTTCGCATGTGGTGATTGAGGGCAACATTTCGATCGGCGAGAACAATCGAATTTCTTCGTTCGCTGTACTGGGTGGGCGCACACAGGACCTCAAGTTTAAGGGCGGGAATCCGGGGGTTAAGATTGGCGACAACAATACGATTCGTGAGTATGTCACCATCAACTCCGCCACCAACGATGGCGATTTCACCACGTTAGGCAGTCATTGCCTCATCATGGCCTACGCGCATATTGCACACTGCTGCCAGGTGGGCGACCACGTTATTATTGCCAACGCATGCCAGATAGCAGGGCACGTAACGATCGAAGATATGGCGATTATCGAAGGAGCCGTGGGGGTGGTTCAGTTTCTGCGCATTGGCCGGATGGCGTTTGTGGGGGCCATGTCGAAGATCACGAAAGATTTGCCGCCCTACATGATTGGTCATGGCGATCCGCTCGAAGTGCGCGGATTCAATAAGGTGGGGTTGGAGCGCCGGGGTGTCGATGAGGCGGGTCGCAAAACCATCAAGGAGGCCTACCGCATTCTCTACCGCAACAAGCTGACGGTTGCTGTGGCGCTGGAACAAATCGAAGCCGAGTTGGAGCAGACTCCGGAAATCAAACATCTGCTTGAATTTTGCCGCGCCTCCGAGAAAGGGATCACGCGCTAGGCATCCAAACCGTGGAGGGTTCCAGTGCTTGGAAAAAAGCGACACGGTTTCACGCTCCTTGAGCTCTTGGCGGTTATGGTTATTATTGCCATTCTCGCGGGACTTGGAGCCAAGGGCTACACGCTGGCAAAACGTACGACGAAGGAAAGTCGGGCCAAGGCCGAGGTTGAAAAGCTCCGCGCCGCACTTGAGGAATATCGTGTTGAATTCGGGGCGTATCCGATCCAGGACAGCTCGGCCCTGTTCAGCGATCTGGCCCAAATTGAATTTCTTACCAACTCGGTCGAAGGGGTGCAGCTGAAAGACCCGTGGGGAAACGACTATCGCTATCAACGTTCGGCCGGATCGGAAAACCGCTTTCTCTACAGGGTTTGGTCGCTGGGACAGGACGAGGGCTCGGATGACGACGATATCGGCTCATCAAACACAGGACATTGATATGAAAAAATGCGGTTTTACCCTGATCGAACTATTGGTGGTTATTGCGATTCTCGCCATTCTCGTTACCTTGGGTTCGAAAGGGTTGCGCAATGCCCGGATCAGCGCCAGGAAGGCTCAGGCCATGGTTGAAATCAAATCCATCGAAACCGCCGTCAAAGCCTACTTCAATGAATATGGAAAGCTTCCGGTAGAGGCTGATGATCAAGGTGAAGGCGATCCGGAAGCCTCGGTCGAATTCAGCGCAGAGATCATCGATATACTGACCGCCGAAAACATGGACGACAACCGTAGGGAACTGGTCTTCCTCGAACCGCAAACCGCATCAAGCGGGGAGTTTCTTGATCCATGGAATGTGCCGTACCTGATTATGATGGATACGGATTATGACGGGATCATTGATGTGGACGTCGAGGGGTTGACCGAAACCATCCGCCGGAAAGTTGCGATTGTATCCGTTGGCCTCTACCAGCTGAAGGGTGACTCGGCAACTGCGGACGACATTATCCGTAGTTGGGAGTAGCTTTGTTCCGCGTGTTCAGTCTTTGGAAATCCTTTTCCCCAATCTTTGAACAAAAGAGCTACTCAATGTTCTAAGGGTTTGTCGTTTCTCGACGTGAGCTAAACAGGAGATGGTGGGTATGCGAAAAGGAAATATGAGATGGATCGGTGTGTGGGTTGTGCTAAGCGCCACGGGGCTAACGAGCCGAGCCAATATTGAGGTGTTGGAAAAGACGGGTAGTGCATTTGCGCAGATTGCGAAAGAAGCCTTGCCTGCCGTTGTCTTTGTTCAGGTCGAAACCACGATCGAAGTTCCGCAATACTCGTATCGACATCGTCCGTTCGGTGAAATTTTCGGGCAGGGACGGCGCGGGGGGGGCGTTCCAGAGGAAGAACAACCGCAGACCTATCGACAAGAAGGGCAGGGGTCGGGGTTTATCATTTCAAAGGATGGCTATATTCTCACCAATAACCATGTGGTCAATAAAGCCGACCGGATCACGGTTGCGCTGGGTGATGGTCGTACGTTCGAGGCCGCTCTGGTCGGTACCGATCCAAAGTCGGAAGTGGCCTTGATCAAGATTCAGGATGATTGCGAACTGCCTTTCCTTAGCTTGGGCGATTCTGATGCCTTGCAAGTCGGAGCGTGGGTGCTCGCTGCCGGAAATCCGTTCGGGCTTTCGCAGACGATTACTGCCGGGATCGTCAGCGCGAAGAATCGGGATGATACCGGGATTGCCGAGTATGGAAGTTTCATCCAAACGGATGCGGCAATCAATCCGGGAAACTCCGGCGGGCCCCTACTGAACATTCGGGGTGAGGTCGTTGGAATCAATACCGCCATCTACACGCGTACAGGAGGATATATGGGCATTGGCTTTGCCATCCCGATCAACCAAGCCAAGACGATTAAAGATCAGTTGCTGGAATATGGGCGGGTTCGCCGAAGTCTGCTGGGGATCGGGGGTTCGGATGTCACCGAGGACATGGCGCCGTTCTTCGGCCTGGATGAAGCCTCGGGTATTATTGTGAATGAGGTGATTCCGGATACGGCCGCTGTGGAGGCGGGATTGCAATTCGAGGATATCATTCTCGAACTGAACGGGGAGCCCGTTTCCAGCTATGCCGCATTCCGCAACCGTGTAGCCTCCTCTCCTCCGGGTGCCGAACTGGAGCTTGAGATCATCCGTGACGGGGAGAGAAAAACAATCCGCGCGATCACCCGGGCCATGGAAGCCTCGTTGGAAGGGCTCGGTATTGAACCTGTAATCACCCCGCAAAAGTTGGGAATGACGGTTGAAAATCTGGATGCGGAAATAGCCGGGCACCTCGGTCAGGAAGATACTTCCGGCGTTTTTATTACAGAAGTAGAGCAGGGTGGCCCGGCCTGGCGCGCGGGTCTGCAACCCGGCCTGATCATTGCCAGCGTAAATCGAGAGTCCGTCGAAAACGTCCGGGAATTCAAAGCGGCCTTGGCCGATGCGGGTGATGCCGAGGCGGTTCTCTTCCGTGTCAAAGGGGGCCGGAACTCCCGCTTCATCGTCGTGAAGATCGACTAGTGTATGATACGAAATTAAGTGAACTAAGATTATTCCTCGCAGGGCCGCTGAGGGTGCAGAGCACACTGCTGGTTGCTTCTTTGCGATCTCTGCGCCTTTAATGAGCAAAGCGAATGAGCGAGGGATAAAATACAATTCAAATTAATCTCTTATTATCCGGAGCTGAATTTTTTCACCCGGTTGCGTTCTTCGGCCTCGCTACGGAAGGTAATGTTTTTCCAGTTTCTGGATTCCGCAGCTGAAAGCCCGCCGCGGTTTTTTCGATATGCGGAGGGGGTCAGGCCCATCGATTGTTTGAAGGCGTTGGAAAAATATTGGCTGCTGCCATAGCCGCACTCGAAGGCAATATCGATGATCTTGATGTCGGTTTCGCGCAGGAAGGTTTTAGCGCGTTCCATGCGGATGCGGAAAAGATATTCCATCGGCGTGCTGCCGGTTAGCTTCTGGAAAATCTTACCTAGCTGTGTGCGCTGAATGCCGCAGTGGGCGGCCATTTCGGTCAGGGTCCATTGCTGGTCGCAACTTGACGGCAGGTTGGTGATTAGCGTCTGCACGCGTTGTTCAGATTGGCTATGCATCCCTTCCTCAATGACTTCGCCGGCCACAATGCGTTTGAGTTCAACCAGAATGGCGCGCAACAGAGTTTTGGATTGCGCTTCGCGCAACTCGTGCGTGCTCTGCAGTTCGCCGATCAGCGCGGGCATTAGGCTGCGCATGGCCGGGGTTGCCCGGAAGCTATGCCTTGAACTGGTAGAAAATGCGGAGCTAAGGATTTTCATTTCATCCATGCTGAATCCGAAAGCTTTCGGCAGGCAGAATTGGGAGCGGGGATTCGGATAGTCCTTTTCCAAATGAAAGAGGACATGCCAGATCGTGTTGTCCGGTTCTTTGAGGTTGAGGCTGCCATGTACCTGCCACGGAAGGGTGAAGAAAATGGACCCCGTTTCAACCTTTTCCGACACTCCCTCGACCATCCACTCCAGCAGGCCTTTTTCGACATAGGTGATTTCCATACCCTGATTTTTGTGCGGGGAAAGTTCCGTGCAGCGAAAGCGTCCGTAACTGATGATTTCCTTCATGGCCTTGTCCTTATAAATGTATAAAATATACCACCCCCTTAACCAACCGACAAGCGTGCTGTTTTTTGGTTGAATGAACGACCAATCGAAAACCAAGGAGAATCGCTATGGCAACGTTGAATACAACCGATAAAACATGGATCACCACATTACCCAAGGTTGGCATTCGCCCGACCATCGATGGGCGCTATGGCGGTGTGCGGGAATCGCTCGAAGACCAGGTCATGGATATGGCCAAGAACGCCGCCAAGCTCATTAGCGAAAATTTGAAGTACCCCAACGGCGAGCCCGTTGAGTGCGTGATTGCCGATACCTGCATCGGCGGTGTTGCTGAATCGGCCGCTTGTGCGGATAAGTTCGATCGCGAAAATGTGGGTGTCTCTCTGACGGTTACCCCGTGTTGGTGCTACGGCTCCGAAACGATGGATATGGATCCGCTGCGGCCGAAGGCCGTCTGGGGATTCAACGGAACCGAGCGTCCGGGCGCGGTTTACCTTGCCGCTGTGCTGGCCGGTCACAACCAGAAGGGACTTCCTGCCTTTGGAATCTATGGCCGCGATGTGCAGGATGCGGGCGATGCCACGGTTCCCGATGATGTTCGCGAAAAGGTGCTGCGCTTCACCAAGGCCGGATTGGCCGTTGCGATGATGCGCGGGAAATCCTACCTCTCCATGGGCGGTTGCTCCATGGGCATTGCGGGGTCGATTGTCGATCAGGACTTTTTTGAAGAATATCTCGGCATGCGGGTGGAAGCGGTCGACCTGACCGAATTTACCCGTCGTATGCGCGATGGAATCTACGATCAAGAAGAGTATGAGCAGGCGCTCGCATGGGCGAAAGAAAACTGCAAGGAGGGACAGGATCCCAATAAGCCCAGCAAAGTGCGGCCCCGCGAGGATCTGGATAAGGAATGGGAGATGTCCGTTAAAATGGCCATGATTACCCGCGACCTGATGTATGGCAGCGATCGGCTGGATGAATTGGGGTTCAAGGAAGAAGCCCGGGGGCATAACGCGATTGTTTCCGGATTCCAAGGGCAGCGCCACTGGACCGACACCTTTGCCAATGGCGACTTTCTCGAAGCAATCTCCAACAGCTCCTTCGACTGGAACGGAATCCGTATGCCGCGCCTGGTTGCCACTGAAAACGATTCGCTCAATGGCGTGTCGATGCTTTTCGGCCATTTGTTAACGAATGCCGCCCAGGTCTTTTCGGATGTCCGCACCTACTGGAGTCCCGACGCCATTAAGCGCGTTACCGGCTTCGAAGTGGATGGCGTTGCCAAGGATGGCCTGATTCATCTGATCAACTCCGGTTCGTCCGCGCTCGATGGTAGCGGTCGGCAAGCCGAAGGCGGAATCCCCGCGATGAAACCCTTCTGGGAGATCTCTGAGGAAGAAAAGGAAGCCTGCCTTAAAGCGACAACGTGGCATCCGTCCGTGACAGAATATTTCCCGGGTGGAGGTTGGTCGTCGAAGTTTGTGACCAAAGCCGGAATGCCGATCACCATGAGCCGCATCAATATCATAAAAGGACTGGGGCCGGTCCTGCAGATTGCAGAGGGCTGGACGGTCGAGCTCCCTGAAGAAGTGCACAATGTGCTGGATGACCGCACGAACAATACCTGGCCAACCACTTGGTTCGCTCCGCGCCTGACTGGCAAGGGGGCATTCGCGGATACCTATTCTGTGATGGCCAACTGGGGGGCAAACCATGGAGCGTTCGGCTCCGGCCACTTTGGTGCGGACCTCATCACACTGGCCTCCATGTTGCGGATTCCGGTCTTCATGCACAATGTGGAGGATGCAGATGTGTATCGTCCTAACGCATGGAACTCCTTCGGAACCCAAGGGCTTGAAGGAGCCGACTTCCGTGCCTGCGAAACCTACGGCTCGATCTACGGCTAGTGTGTGCGAAAATCCCGCGGGGTTGTTCCGACAGCCCTGCGGAATTGGCGTGTGAAATAATTACTGTCATTAAAGCCGACCTCCATCGCGATCTCCGTGATGGTCAGGTTGGAGTTGCGTAACATATCCATCGCTTTTTGTATGCGGAGGCGCATGAGGTATTCGATGGGGGTCTGTCCGGTGGCCTTGCGAAACACGCGGAGCAGGTTGCTACTCGACATGTGTGCGATCTGTTGAAGATCCTCCAGCCTCCAATCCCTTGAAAAAGCGTTTTCCAGCGCGCCGATCACATGGCCAACACGGAGCAGGGCGTGCGCTTCGGTGGTATCGGTTTGGGTGTAGGCGCGCGACAGATAAACCAGCAGTTCCAGTAGCTTTGCTCGCAGAGCCACCTCATGGCCGACTTTTTCCTGATTGCTCTCCATCTCCATTTCCGCGGCGAGCTGCTCGACATGCGCGAGCGGCACGCGCTTGAGGTGCAGGCGACTCGCGAAACGGTGTTGGCGGCGATACGTCGGTTCCAGCATGAACATCGCGCAGTAGCTCGGCATCTTGCGTAATTCGTTTTCGGGCAGGCCGATTTTTTCCGGATCATACATGATATTGATCAGGTCGAGATTCTCCCGGCCATGGAAATAATGTTTCTGCCGTCCCTGTAGAAGGAACACATCTCCAGCGGTGACCGGAAATTCCATGTTTTCCAGGCACTGGAAGGCGCTGCCGCGCGTAACGATGACTAATTCACAAAAATCATGGCTGTGTTCAACTTCGGTTAGATCGTGCGGGTGAGAAGGGGTATGTTTCGTGTCCGTACCCACACGTAGAACCGATATCGGAAAGCCGGATAGCCCAAAATAGTGTATCCCATCTGCTATTGTTGATTTCATAAGAGTGGGGATATAATGCTAAAATATGGGGAAATATTCAAGGCGGAAAGAGGGGGGTTATGAAATATTTAATTCCTGAAGTAATGGAGAAAGGTATGTTTCTACTAGGGATTGATATTGGAAGTTCATCGGTAAAGGCCTCATTGCTGGAGGTGGCAACGGGGCGGTGTGCAGGGAGTGCGTTTTATCCTGAAACGGAGCAAAAGATTGAATCGCTCCAGCCGGGTTTTGCCGAGCAGGATCCGCAACTTTGGTACGATTGCGCCAGAGATGCCGTCCGCTCCGCGATGCGCATTGCCGGTGCCAAACCTGAAGAGGTGAGCGCCATGGGTATCGCCTATCAAATGCACGGCCTCGTCTGCATCGACAAAGATCAGCAGGTGTTGCGCTCGTCGATCATTTGGTGCGACTCCCGAGCCGTGCCCTATGGCGAGGCCGCATTCGAAGCCCTTGGTGCTGAAACCTGCCTTGGGCATCTGATGAATTCGCCGGGAAACTTTACCGCCGCCAAATTGGCTTGGGTGAAAGATAACGAGCCGCTAATTTTCGAGAAGATCGATAAGATCATGTTGCCTGGCGACTGGCTGGCCATGAAGCTCACCAGCGAAGCCTGCACCACCGTATCTGGACTTTCGGAGGGCATGTTTTGGGATTTCAAAGAGGAAATGCCCGCTGGTTTTCTGTTGGATTACTTCGGTTTTAGATCTGAGCTGATTCCCAAAAGGGTAGCCACATTCGGGAATCAGGGGAAATTGACACCGGAAGCGGCCGCCGAATTCGGCTTGGCAGAAGGCACGCCGGTATCATATCGCGCGGGTGATCAACCCAACAATGCACTTTCGTTGAATGTTTTAAATCCCGGCGAGATTGCCGCAACAGCAGGAACCTCCGGTGTGGTCTACGGGGTGACCGCAGCAAAAAAATATGATCCCCAATCGCGCGTCAACACCTTCGCGCATGTCAACCACAGCACCACCGATCCGCATCTGGGGGTCCTGCTTTGCATTAACGGAACCGGAGTTTTGAACGCTTGGACAAAGCGGCTGTTCGGCAATATTTCCTATCAGGAAATGGACGAACTGGCTGCGTCCGTACCCATAGGTAGCGAGGGCATCACGATACTTCCGTTTGGTAACGGAGCCGAGCGCGTACTGGGCAATCGCAATGTGGGTGCGCAGATTTCGGGGCTGGATTTCAACCGGCACGACCGCGCTCAAATCTGCCGCGCGGTGCAGGAGGGGATCGTCTTTTCCTTTATGTACGGAATGGAAGCCATGAAAGAGACCGGTATTGAGATCAAAACCATCCGTGCAGGCTTCGCCAACATGTTCATGAGCGAGGTCTTCTGCGAAACCCTTGCGGGGGTCAGCGGTGCAACGATCGAGCTCTACGAAACCGATGGCTCGCTCGGCGCGGCACGCGGTGCGGGGGTGGGTGCCGGGATTTATGGCTCGTTCGACGAAGCATTCCAAACCTTGGAGAAGCGCAACGTGATTAAAGCCGGAGAAGGAGATTATGCAGCGGCATACTCCCGCTGGAAAATCCAGCTGGAAAATCTAATTAAATAAAAGGAGTAGAATCATGAGTGTAGTTACAGGCTATACAGAATATTTTCCGAGCATTGGTAAAATCGAATTTGAAGGACGCGAAAGCGATAATCCACTGGCCTTTAAATGGTACGATGAAAACGCCGTGGTTGCGGGAAAGACGATGAAGGAGCACCTGCGCTTTGCCATCTGCTATTGGCATACGTTCTGCGGCACAGGTGCGGACCCGTTCGGCGGGGGTACCCAGATATTCCCATGGCTAGAGGGCGCGGATGCCGACCTCCGCGCGAAAAATAAAATGGATGCCGCCTTCGAGCTCGTCACCAAGATGGGCGCGCCGTACTACTGCTTCCACGACTACGACCTCGTGGAGGAGGGGGATAACTTCACCGAGTCGACCCGTCGATTGCAGGCCATCGTTGAATACGCGAAAGAAAAACAGGCCGCATCCGGTGTCAAGCTGTTGTGGGGCACGGCCAATCTTTTCAGCAACGCACGCTACATGAACGGTGCAGGAACCAACCCCGACTTCGGAACGGTGGCCTATGCCGGTGCTCAGCTTAAGAACGCGATCGACGCGACCATCGCGCTCGGCGGTGAAAATTATGTTTTTTGGGGCGGCCGCGAAGGCTATATGAGTCTGCTCAATACCAACATGAAGAAGGAACTCGATAACTTCGGGCGGTTTCTGGCCATGGCGCGCGACTATGCCCGTGCTCAGGGCTTTAAAGGAAACTTCTTCATTGAGCCCAAGCCGATGGAGCCGAGCAAGCACCAATATGATTTCGATGCCGCAACCGTTGTTGGGTTCCTGAACGCCCACGGACTTCAGGATGATTTTAAACTGAATATTGAAGTCAACCACGCCACGCTCGCGCAGCACACCTTCCAGCACGAGCTGCAGGTGGCGGTCGATAACCATATGCTCGGCAGCATCGATGCCAACCGCGGCGACTACCAGAACGGCTGGGATACCGACCAGTTTCCAATCAATATCCAGGAAACCGTTGAAGCGATGCTGGTCATTCTGGAGGCTGGAGGTTTGCAAGGCGGAGGAACCAACTTCGATGCAAAGACGCGCCGGAACTCCACCGACCTCGAAGATATTTTCATCGCACACATTGCCGGCATGGACACCTTTGCCCGGGCGCTGGTTGTGGCCGATAAGATCCTTGCCGCGTCGCCCTACAAACAGATGCGTGCCGACCGCTATGCCACATTCGACCATGGAAAGGGTGCTGACTTCGCGGCGGGAAAACTATCCCTTGAAGAGCTGGCAAGTCTGGGTGCCGAAAACGGAGAGCCCAAACAGATCAGCGGGAAGCAGGAACTTTTCGAAGCGATGATCAATCAGTATATTTAGAAATCTCACAAGGGATGGTTCGCAACCCATGGTTTTTGGTGCCGGTCTCTCCGCCGGTGTCGTTTGATTTGAGGTAACTCGCCTGTTTAAGTATGGCGTAATATCTGGTTGAATTTTTCAATCAGTAGAGGCACTCTGCCACACGTTTTAAATCCTGTCGGCTTTGGTTGGCAGGATACTTTGTTTTCGTAAGCAAAGGGTGCGGGTTTGGATTGAAAGTCGCGATTTATGAATATTGGCGGTTTCCTAAAACTCCTGTAAACAAAGGCTATAAATCAAAGGCCCTGATAGCTCAGCTGGATAGAGCAACGCACTTCTAATTTTAATCGGGCCTTTTTGCCTGAGTTATCCTGAGTCTCCTCCCGCACTCAATCCCTTAACACATAACCACTTAAAACTTAAAATGGTTTATCTCCGATAATCCTGAATCTGCTTATGTTTCGGCATAGGGTTACAAGTTGCGAGGATGCTTCTTGACGTTAGTTTCTCTGCATTCGTTGCTCCATAAACTGGATCATACTTTGAGGAGTCCAATAAAACCTGTTTCTGATGGTTGTTTTCCGAATTATGGGTAAACGAATTTTACCCACCTAAAAATACGTTGCTCCATTTACGGCGGACCTTTTAGATCACATCAATCCAGTCACTTTCCTATTGGCACATGTACGCAATCAAAAAGACGGAGCAGACGAAACGGCCGGAGATAAAGAGGTGGAAGG
>JAOZKS010000184.1 GCA_029935255.1 Pontiella sp. | reverse complement strand
ATCCTATTCCACCGAGTTCTTTGATCTGGGCGGAACCAACTATGCGGATGGGTACTCGTTCCATGCCTATGGTTCGGCTACCATCATGCCGATCGGGTTCGACTTGAGCACACCGGAAGCGGCGGGCGCGGCCACCGGGGTCGAGCGCATGTCGATCTATAAGGCCCGAGCCGAAAACTATGGATTGGAATTTGGCCAGTCGGAGTGTTTCTATTTTTCCACCCCAAGCTACTCGCAACTCCAGGGCTGGGAACATACGCAGCGGGTGTTGCTGGATATTTCATACGGCGCGCAGTTTTCCGCATCGGTTAACCCAACGTGTCTTTATACCTTCGAGACCGGTGTAAAGAACAACTGGCGCAATAAAGGAACCGGTGTTCCGGGGATGCCCTGCGTTGCTCTCAACGGAATGTACCGTGTGCTTGAAGGCGCGACCACCCTCGGGGTGATCGAAAAAGACTCCGAGTTTCTGATCGGAACCTTTCAAACACAACGAACCGGGCTCGGCACCCGTTATGTGGCCGCTTTGGTGGCTGGTAATAACACCAAGATGGCAGACCTTGATGTGGATCTGAGCGGTATCGGCGATCTGGTTGCCTATGACCAATGGGGCGAAGAAATCGCCGTTCCTACCGAGAATGGAAGACTCTATGTGGATCGGGAAGTGCTCTACCTCGAAACCGCATCTTCTGCGGATTTATTCAATGCGCTTCAGGCGGCCCTGTTGGAATGGCGTGCCGGAATCGGGATCGATCAGGTCGATTATACCCTCACGGATCTAGAGCTCATTGCCCATGCCGTTCAATATGGAACACTCAAAACTGAGCAGAAGATCCTCAGCGGAGCCTTCACCGCATCACGGGTGAGCACTGTTTCCAGCGACTATCTTCCCGATCTCTCCTCGCTGGTTCTCGCCGGTGAGCTCATCACCCCGGATACCGAAGGCGCCTACGTTCTAGACCACACCGCTCTGCCGGGCAGCGGCGACTACACGAAAATGTCCGCACTGAGTGCTTCCGCCACTGCAATTACCGAACAAATGCTGAATCTGACATGCACGGGATGCGATGAAGCAACCCTATTTGTAAACGGCGTTTCCATTTTCAGTGGTTCGGTTTCCGATCTGTATTACAGAACAGACTGGATCCAGAGCGCGAGTACATTGTCGGTGGGGCTTACGCTGGTTGAACTGGTCTTTCGACCCAATGCGAATGTGTCGCTGGTTTTGCTGGATTCCGTTGCAGGCGATCCTCTTTCTCTAACGGGGGATCTCTCCTATGCTCCACTTGAGGACAGCTACGTCTACTCGTCTAGCGACGGGGATGACAACTATGGCTCAGATAATCAGCTGCTGATCCGCGGATCGACAGGGTGGAGCCGTCGCACATTCATCAAGTTTGATTTGCGTACGGTACTGGGCGAGGTAACCAATGCCACTCTCCGGCTTTATGCCGAGGATGCCAACACGGATATCGAGGTGCGGATGCTCTCCGATAATTCATGGGATGAAGGAACATTGGTTTGGACCAATGCTCCGTTTGCTTCTGTCAACCCGACGGTGGTAGCCAGTGCTACGGCGACGACCGATACATGGTTCGAGCTGGATCTGTCCGATGCGATTACGAATGCCGGCATCTATAGTTTCGTATTGGATGCGACCACCACGGATGCCAGTATTCATCGATTGACCAGTAGCGAGGGCGGTGCCAATGGCCCGCTGCTGGAGCTGGGTGTCGTGTTGGATCTGGACGAGGATGGCATGCCCGACGAGTGGGAGTATGACTGCTTTGGTGGTCATGCTGTCTCGGATGGAATGATGGATTTCGATGCCGACGGTTCTATTGATTTGCATGAATATCTGGCCGGAACGAACCCAACCAATGCTGCATCGCGGTTCCGCTTCTCAGGATTGACAAGAACCGAGAACCCGAATGAAATGGTTCTTGGGTGGTCGGGGGTGGAAGGCAAGTCCTATAGAGTGCTGCACACGACCAACCTTTATGACAACAGCTGGATCTTGGAGTTGTCATCCATTCCCGGGAAAGCACCGATCACGTCCATTACGAACACGGTCAATCAGGATGAGTTCTTCTGGAAAGTCGAATTGGAATTAGAATGAATCTCCCAATGCCGAAACGGTGACGGTTGATGCCGTGCAACCGTTTTGTCGAATTGAACAGACGCCCTAAAAGAGAGCTTAATAAATGACATATATATTAAATAGATCCTATTTTTTCGGAGCGTTGTCTGTGGTGATAACGGGGAGTTTCTTGCTTTCCTGCCCCGCTGTTTGTGCTCAGAAAAGAGAGCCGAAGCTCCCCAATATCATTATTGTTTACGCGGATGATATGGGATGGGGCGATATCGCTTCCCAAAATCCAGAATCCAAAATTCCAACGCCTCATTTGGATCGCCTCGCCGCGGAAGGGATGCGCTTTACGGATGGCCATAGTTCCGCTTCGGTTTGTTCCCCTAGCCGCTATGCCATGCTCACCGGTCGGTATCACTGGCGGATCAATATGCACGGGGTCGTCCCTGTATATGGTAACACCCACTTTAATATAGAACCGCGGTTGACGCTTCCTGAAATGCTGGGAAAGTGTAACTACCACACTGCATGCATCGGGAAGTGGCATTTGGGTTGGGATTGGGGGGGGCTGTTCCTTGGAGACGACAAGAAACCGGCTTCCTTGCGGGAGGCGTCTGCCGACATGTTCGACTGGACTCGCCGAATTTCAGAAGGGCCCATTGATCATGGATTCGATTATTATTTCGGGGATGATATTCCCAACATGCCTCCGTACACATGGATTGAAAATGACCGTGTTCTTGTCCCACCCACCGAAACGTTTGAGCCACAACCCGCAGTCGCCGAGGGTAATCATGATTGCCGCCCCGGTCTCGCGGCTCCCGGCTGGCGACTCGATGCCGTTATGCCCCGTTTGACCGAACGGGCGATCTCTTGGGTGGAAGAGCAGGCTCAACAGGATCATCCCTTTTTTCTTTACTGGTCATGGACCAGCCCCCACACACCTATTTCACCTAGTCCAGAGTTTATTGGAAGCACCGAGGCGGGGGGCTATGGCGACTATGTCCATCAAAGTGACGCCAGTCTGGGACGACTACTCAAGGAGCTTGAAAAACAGCAGCTACTCGACAATACCTTGATTGTTTTCACGGCGGATAATGGCGCTGAAAAATTTTCCTATGAACGGGCACGTAAATACAATCATCGTTCCATGGGGCCCTTGCGAGGAACCAAATCGGATCTATGGGAAGCAGGACATCGCCTGCCTTTCATCGTATGGTGGCCGGGGCAGGTTCCCGCCAACACCGTTTCTGATTCCTTGGTTTCGCAAGTCGACATTTTTGCAACCGTTGCCGCGGTTGTCGGGTTTCCGTTATCTGAGGATATGGCCGAAGATAGCCATAATTTATTGCCGCTTTGGCGCAGTGGCAAGACGAGTGATAATCCCCGAAGAAGCATCGTGCATAGTGCTTCGAAAAACCAATTTGCCCTACGTCGTGGACCCTGGATTTATTACGACTGTCCAGATGGTGAAAGAAAGGTTCCGCCAAAGGGTTGGAATCAGGAAAATGGGTTTGAGGAAAGCGATCAACCCTTTGCGCTCTACAACTTGGATGAAGATATCGGCCAGCGTCGAAATCGTTATCGAGATAAAATTGATCTCGCGAAGGGCATGCAAGAAGAACTGCATCAGATGACATCCGATACAGCGACGGTATCGCACTAACTGGAACGTAGTTCCTTATATGAAATACAAAATATCTTAAATAATGGAGTTAGGAATGAACAAACAAAGAGGTTTATTGAGTGTATTGGCCATAGCGGGATTGATATCCGTTCCATCTTGGGGCGAGGATGTTAATTTTGAGATTCAGGAGTTTAAGGTCGACCGGTCGATACAGCTTCCAAGCGCTTCGCACGAAGCGCATGAAGCATGGAAGGACAAGCGTTTCGGCATGTTTATCCATTGGGATCCGGTCAGTCAGCTGGGCAAACAGATCGGCCATGGGCGAACCAGCCTGAGTCATCGCACCGGCGGGAAGCCCTATAAAATTTCAACGTTGGAACCCGAGGTGTACGACGCGCAATACAAGACGTTCAATCCCGTCAAGTTCGATCCCGATGAGATGATGGATATGGCCAAGCGCGCTGGAGTTGGGTATGTGGTTTTTACTACAAAACATCATGCGGGCTTTTCCATGTTTGATTCTGCCGTCACGGATTATGATATGGCCAGTACGCCGTATAAAAAGGACATCACAAAACAACTGTCCGATGCTTGTTCTCGTAAGGGAATGAATTTTGGCATCTATTATTCTCCGCGCGATTGGTATCACCCGGACTGTGATTCCGACCATCATCACGATCGCTATATCAAATTCTACAAACAGCAGATGAGCGAACTGTTGACGAAATATGGGCCAATTTATGAAATCTGGTTCGATGGCATGGGCCCCGGAGCCTGGGGAGATACATCGCGGGAGATCATGGCGGCGATCCGGCATCTTCAGCCCGATGCGATGGTCAACGACCGCGGCGGGGCCGGCGCCGATTTCTACACGCCGGAACACACCATCAGCTACTTTAACCGCGATCATAATTGGGAAGCGTGCCATACCACGACCAGCCAGTGGGGTTATAATCCCGCCTGTGGGCCGAAAAAACTCGAGCAGCTGATGGAAATCCTGCTCTATACTTGGGGCGGCGATGGCAACATCCTACTCAATATCGGTCCGATGGGCGATGGCTCCGTCAATCCCGTGGAGCGCGAGCGTTTTGAGCAGTTGGCCGATTGGTGGAGTGTACACGGAGAGGAAAGCATTCGTGGCTCGCGGGGTGGCCCCTATTTGCCCGGACCGTGGGGCGTGGCCACCTGCAAGGATAACCGCGTCTTCCTCCATATCTTCCGTTGGCCCGCAAACGGTGGACTGCAGTTCCAAGGCTTGGAGGGGCTCCAGTTGAAATCCGCCCGCGTCCTATCAGGAGGTAAGGTTACAACAACAAAAGCGAACAACGGCTTTGTGGTAGATGTCCCACGCTCAGATCGACAAAAAATCGTGACCACGGTGGAACTTTCCTTTGATGGTGAATCGCTGGCGGTTAAGCCGCTTCCGCGGAAAAGGCTGCTCATGTCGCAAGCCAAGTTGGCGGCCTCGCACAGTCAGGAGCAACTGAAAAACCTGACCGATCAAAACGCGACGACCTACTGGTCGGCCGCCTTGAAGGATGGCGAAAGGGACATCTGGGTCGAGGCCGCCTTTGATGAACCGGTAACGATCGCCAGTTTCTGTGTGGCGCGCGGCGATGAATGGTCGCCTCGGCATACCGTTGAACTTCAGGTTCCCGATGGTTCCAAGGGGTGGAAAACGATCTCTCCGAAAAATCTTAAACTAAACTGGGAAACCATGAAGTTTCTGGATGAGCCTGTGACGTCCGACCGCTTTCGCCTCGCCATTTCCAATACAAAAAAGTTTATCTTTGCGGAGTTCGAGCTGTTTCCGCCGGTAAACTAGCAGAACTGTTCTTTCACCACTTTGGCTTTTCCGTCGATAATTTGTAGTGCGCCC
>JAOZKS010000019.1:10190-17017 GCA_029935255.1 Pontiella sp. | reverse complement strand
TGGCGCGTTTAATCACCGAGTTGGATGAAAATTGGCAGGAACAGGTTCTTGCGGGCAAGGTGGGGATCAACAGTTTCATCGAGGTGGATCGTAAGCGTATTCCCGTCAGCGAGGTTTCAACCGACACCGCCTTTTCCTTTACCCATCGCGATGAAAATATCCAGTATGTGCTAGAGGACATTTGCAGAGGCCCCATCAGAAGCTGGATGGAACTTTCGATTCGGGATTTCATCAATTTGCTGCGTCTGCACCATGGAAAGCCCATATTCCAGCAAAATCAAAGCAAGGGGATTTTGGTTCATGGGGGCATGCTTTCCTCTGAAATGGAAATGGATCTTGATCGGGAGAATGGAGAACTATTGCTGGAAATCCATACTCCGCTCCCGGAAATGAAAGATGCGCCGGTTCCTTTCTACATCATTGGAAACACTCTCGGCTGGATTTTTTGTGACGGACAGTTTTGGCCGCTGAACGATATCCTACCCCGGCCCATGCGTGAAATCTATCACGAGCCGATACGGGTTCCTCGCTCGGCTGTCCCCGCATTTCTGATGACGGAACTTGTGCAGATCGAAAAATACATGATGGTGCGAAGCAGTATCACACCCGATTTGTTCCACATGAAGCCGGCCAATCCACAGTTCTATTTGGTGCTCAAAGGCAGCCCGGCATCGCTTGCAGCCACGCTATATGCGCGCTACAACGACGAAGTTGAACTGGTGGCCGGGCGTGCCGCCATGACTGGAAATTTTGCAATCCCTGATGAACGTGACCTGCTACGTTATCGTATACGCAATATGTCGGCGGAAAAGAAGGCTGTCCTTCGGCTGGCTGCCGTTGGTTTTGCAGGACGGGCGGGCGACACGCTTAAAAATATTGTCGGCCCGAGGGAGGTGCTTAACTTTCTCGGAAGTGGTGTGCCTCGGATTCGGCGTATGGGCTGGACGATTGAGCTGGAAGGCCGAGTGAAGCCTTTTGCTGAAACAGCGGACTACGTTAAGCCGATCATCCATGTTGATGAATCCGCGACGGGCGATTATTTTGATGTAAGCTATGACTACGAAATTGGAACCGGAAGCATTTCCGAGCGAGACATCCAGCGGGCCTTGATGAAGGGGGATTCGTTCATCGAGCGAGAGGGACGAACCATCCTGCTTGATTCCGATGCCATCCTGCAGGCGCGCGAGGTTTTCGAAGACTGTGCCGTTGGTGCGGGTGCACGCCCCGGCACCTTCCGTATGAGCAGCATCTACGGAAGCTATGTCGAGTCATCGCTTCACGAACTCGAAGACATCAAGGTCGAGGCCACAGGGTTATGGCTGAAAAGATCCCAACAACAGAACGAACAGGAATCGGTCGAGCCTGTGGCGCTTAGCCCGCACTTGAAAGGCACGCTTCGCTCCTATCAACAGGAGGGGGTCAATTGGCTTCGTTTTCTTGAAAACAGGAGGTTCTGCGGCATTCTCGCCGATGAAATGGGGTTGGGTAAAACCATTCAAACGTTGGCTTGGATTCAGCTCGAACGCATAAATAAATTCGAAAAGACGCTTCCCGCATTGATCGTTTGCCCAACCAGTCTTGTTGAAAACTGGAAGGAAGAAGCCCAGCGTTTTACCCCCAACCTGAAGGTGTTGTTGTTGCATGGGACGGATCGGCATCGCAAGTGGAAGAAGATCGAAAGTGTCGATATTGTGATCACTTCCTATGCTCTGATGCGGCGCGATATTGAGAAGCACTTGGCTTACACCTATTCCATCGCCATTCTCGACGAGGCGCAGAACATAAAGAACCGCGTTACCCAAAACGCCCATGCCGCCAAAAAACTCAAAGCCGATCACCGTCTTGTATTGAGTGGAACACCCATTGAAAACGGGGTGACCGATCTATGGTCGATCATGGACTTTTTGATGCCGGGCTATCTTGGAACCCACAAGGATTTTCGTGAGTTCTACGAGTTGCCTATTTTGAACGGAGGAGCCGATGGTGACTATGTGCAGGCCAAGTTGCGGCGCAAGCTGCACCCGTTCCTTTTGCGGCGCCTCAAGAAACATGTGGCCAAAGATCTTCCGCCGAAGATTGAGCGTGTTGCACCATGCAAGCTAACGCAGGATCAGCACAAGGTCTATGTGCAGCTGCTGGAGGAATCAAAGCGCAGGATCAGCGACATGGTGGAGAAGAAGGGGTTCAACAAGTCCCGAATGGAAATTCTAAAAACCCTGCTTCGTTTGCGGCAGACCTGCTGCCATATCGATCTCCTTCAACTTGATGGGGTAGAGAGCAAACATCCCTCCGCCAAGATGGAACTCTTCTTCGAGCTGCTCGACGAAGCGTTCGAGAGCAAGCATCGCATACTCGTCTTCAGCCAATTCACCTCCATGCTCGCCATTCTGAAGAAGGAGATGGGTGCGCTCGGCCTGAAATATTGCTATTTGGACGGCGGCACAAAAGATCGCCAGAGCGTGGTTAAAAAATTCAACAAAGATCATACCATTCCCGTTTTCCTCATGAGCCTCAAAGCGGGGGGAACCGGACTCAACCTAACGGGGGCCGACATGGTCATCCACTTCGACCCCTGGTGGAACCCCGCCGTCGAAGACCAAGCCACCGACCGCGCCCACCGCATCGGGCAAAAGCGCACCGTCTACAGCGTTAAGCTCATCACCAAGGGAACCGTCGAAGAAAAAGTCGTCGAAATGCAGCAGCGCAAAAAAAGCATCATCGATGCCACCCTCACCACCGATGAGCAAGTCATGCAAAAACTCACATGGGAAGATGTGCAGGAGTTGCTGAGTTTATAAAGTAGGGTGGAAACACTGTAATGAAACGAAAGGGCGATGTGAATAAGCTCGAATACTCATTCCCCACCTCCTTGCCCGCCACCTCAGAGGCGACCTGTCGCTATCCGGCCTGTATTCGTTTCATTAAATAGCCTCAAGCTCCATTTGTATCTTGAACTTTGAACGGCTTGGACTATTTTAAACCACCTAACTGAAAGGAACTTTATGAGCGCTGAGATTATTGATGGGAAACAGGTCGCGGAAGATATCCGCAATGAGTTGAAGGCAACCGTTGCCGAACTGAAAGAAAAGGACATTGTTCCGGGGCTTGGAGTGATTCTTGTGGGGGCAGACCCCGCATCGCAATCCTATGTAACAGCCAAGGAACGCGCCTGCGAAAAGATAGGTATCTATTCCGATGACAACCGGCTTTCTGCGGAAACCACCCAGGATGAGCTGCTCCAAGTGGTGGAGCGGATGAACAACGACCCGAAGATCAACGGGATTCTGGTTCAACTTCCGCTTCCAAAGCATATCGATGAAGCCACGGTGCTACTGGCGATTAATCCAGACAAGGATGTGGATGGTTTCCATCCTATGAGTGTCGGAAAGATGATGATTGGCGAGGATACCTTCCTTCCTTGCACACCAAATGGGATCGTGCAACTGCTGGCTCGCAGCGGTGTCGAAACCTCGGGTGCGCATGTTGTCGTGGTTGGCCGAAGCAATATTGTTGGCAAGCCTGTGGCCAATATGCTGCTCCAGAAAAAGGAAGGCGCTAACGCAACGGTCACTCTTTGCCACACACGCACCAAGGATTTGGGCCACTTTACCCGGCAGGCGGATATCATCATTGCGGCATCGGGATGGCCGAATACCATTACCGCTGATATGGTTAAGGAAGGGGTGGTGGTCATCGATGTAGGCGTGAACCGGGTGGAGGATTCCAGCCGCGAGCGGGGGTATCGCCTGATTGGCGATGTCGACTTCGATGCGGTGAAGGAAAAAGCCGCGCTGATCACGCCGGTACCGGGAGGGGTTGGTCCCATGACCATCACGATGTTGCTCTTTAACACGGTCCTGTCGGCCAAGCGGGCAAATGGAATCGACTGACTTCAATCCCGCGCGGATAATTTAAAAATTAAATACGGAGAAGGCTATGATTTCAGAAAAAATACAGAGTGCTCTGAATGAACAGATAAACAAGGAATTCTATTCCGCTTATTTGTATCTGGCCATGTCGGCTTATTGCAATGTAATCGGACTGCCCGGCTTCGCGCATTGGATGCGCATGCAATATGAAGAAGAAAGCCTGCATGTCACCCGAATGTACGACTATATCCTGAATCAAGGCGGCGAGGTTCATCTCAAGGCCATTGAAGAACCCCCCAAGGAACACGGCACGCCGCTGGAGGTTTTTGAACAGACGCTGGCGCATGAACAGTTTGTTACGCAGTCCATAAATGAATTAATGGATCTTGCCGTACAGGAACGCGATTATGCCACACAGAGCCTTCTTCAGTGGTACGTAACCGAACAGGTCGAGGAGGAATCCAACGTGAACGATATTCTGGCACCTCTCCGCATGGTGGGTGACGATAAGGGCGGCCTTATGATGATCGATCAGCAATTGGCGCAACGTGCGGCTCCGGCTCCGCTCACTCCAGGGCAATAATGGGGAAAAGGATAATGAAGAATAGAACAACCCGCATTTTACTAACCCTCGTATTGGTCGCGAGCTCCGCAGTCTTTTCCAGTGCGAACCGGAAGGATGAGGTAACACTGGTCATGGTGCCTCGTGAGGATGCGGTGGTGCAACTGGGAATGGATATCGCCAATCGGTATCCAACATTGCTCGTTAGTTATTTGATCGGAGCGAATGAAACGGCATCCTTGCACGGATGGTCGGGAACCCAGTGGGTAAACATTACCTTGGACGACTTTCGGGGCGGGAATTTTTTCCGTACAGGACCCGACTCGGTATTGATTGTGGAAAAGGATGGGGTTTCGGTTCTGGATTCCATGATTCCGCCGCCGGAATGGTGCATGAACGTCTCCAGGATTACCACCGATGAAATACGCCCCTTGTTGCATCTGGTGGGTCAATACTACGACTTTAGCTTTAAGGAATGGAGTTGGTTTGCCAAGCGATACGGCCTTGAACTCGATGCGATTAACCCTGAAGGGTTGAATGTGGCGTGGTACAACAAACGCATGAACGAGCATTTTAAATCCGAAGGACCGTCGGGCCCCAATGACCTTCGATTCTGGGAATCCATTCGTCAGGCTGTTCCGGAAGAACCCGTGGCTTTGGCTGAAGAAGCACCGGTGGATCCCGGCACGAATGCCGTGGAGGAGGTCTCCGGGAATCTTTTGACCAACGAGGTTCCTTCCGCCGTTATCATGGGTGCCGCCGATGCCTCCGAAGAACAGGTTGCACCACCCGTTGCGCAGGAAGAAACCAAGTCTAAAGCCGAGACGGCTGAAGAATCGGAGGAAATGCAATGACTGTGGCTCGCGTTTTTCTGGTGGGTTTGACCTGTGTTCTGGTCGGTTGCGTCAGCAAGCCGATGGAGGATAAGGTACACGCACCCTCCTTGATGATTGGGCAAAACAGCGACGGAGATGTCTCCATTCTTTGGGATTCCCAGCCGAACCACACCTATACGCTCTACTATCAGGACCCTCCGAGCGATGAATGGAAAACACTGCGTACGGCCAGTCGTGTGCCCGGAACGGGGGCGGCGCTGACGGTCCGAGATCGTGTGAACCCGAATAAGCCGCAACGCCGCTACCGGTTGGAATTCGAGCGGTTGGACTGATTGTAGGTCTGTTCGATTTTCACCGCCACATCGCGGTATCCAATGTCGACCGCATAGATTTTCTTGAAAGATTCCTCTGCACGCTCCGGATGGTTCATCGCCTCGCACAGCAGTCCCAGTTCGTAGAGAACTTCCTTCTTGGTGTCGTCTAGGGTTTCGAGCTCCCCCAGTGCGGTTTCGAGCTGGTTCATCGCAATGTCGAGCTGTCCTTTTTCTCGGAACGACCGGGCTAGAAAGAAGAGCGAGCGCACGCGACGCTGCGGGTTGCGCTGCGCCTGTTGAAATTGCTGGATGGCCTCTGTGTGTCGGCCGTTTTCAAACAGAAGTTGACCATATTCATACTTAAGTTGTAAGTCGTTTGGATAGTGCTTCACCTGTTCGGCTGCATCTTCAATCCGACGAGCCTCCCTCTTTTTCCGAAGCTTGGATGCATAGGCCGTGTCGCCCGCCTCTTCGGCCTGAGCAATCTCATGGGCAACTTGTCCGGCACGAGCTTCGATCAGGGAGCGTTCGAATTGAGGATCCGATCCGCTGGTTTTTTTCTGGCAGGTTTCCAGCGTTTGAATGGCTTTCTCGAATTGTTTGGCACGCAGATAGAGCTCGGCCAGAGTCCGGTAATGGTTCATGTTTTCTGGCTCATGCTTAATCTTTTCAAGGCAGGTTTCCAGATCGGTTTTTGTTTCGACGGGTGTGGGCTGCATAACATCGCGATAACTTTTGGCGCTGTCCCACCCCGCTTTTTCCATGGTGTTGTGCGCTGCGGCATCCTTAAGCTGGTTGAGTGCGGTCGAATCGTTGGGCTTGAGTCGGACAATGCGGTTGCGGCATTCATATTCCTGCCGAAACAGCCCGGAGTTATGGTAGAGCAGGGCCAGTGGTTCCAGAACAAGTAGATCGTTTGGTTGCTGTTCCTTCAGGATTTCGAGTGTTTGGATGGCTGCTTCGGGGAGTTCTGCTGCAACGGCGGAGTCGCACAGTGCTTTGGCATATTTTAGATTGAACGGATCGGCGCGCATGAGCGTTTCGGCAAGTTCCAGAGACTGGGTTGGATCTTTTTTCAGTAGGGCGGCGGTTTTCAGCAGGGCGCCGGCATTCTTAAGTGCGGCCAGTTTTCCGGGAGGATGGGCTTTGCGTTTCTGTACGGCGGCAGCGCGCAGTAGCTTGCGAACCTGCAACAGGCGAGGTTCGATGTGCAACGCGGCCTCAAACATATCCATTGCATAGTCCT
>JAOZKS010000019.1:0-10180 GCA_029935255.1 Pontiella sp. | reverse complement strand
CCGCAATTCCTTTGTCATAGAATGTTCGTATACTCGGCGGCGCATTTTCAAGTTTTACTTCGGCCAGGGTGTTTCCCTGAAATTTTGTGTGTATGTAGGCCAGGCATCAGCCTGTCCCTCTCTCTGATTGGAATTAGAAGCATAGTAGTCCAGACATTTGAAAAGGAAATCTTAAACCAAAAACAACCGGAAATTCTGTATGCCCAATGAATATGCTTTCCGCTGTCCGATTCTGTTATGGGTTTCCGTTTTATAAGGAAGAGGATGTGTTTTGATGACTTAAAATGGAGGGTGAGATGAAAAAACTAGTTTTAGTGAGTGTGTTGCTGTCGGTTGTTTGTGCTCTTGGGGGCCGGAAACCCAATGTGGTCTATATTCTATGCGATGACCTAGGCTATGGTGAGGTTGGATATAACGGACAGGAAATGATCCAGACTCCAGAGGTGGATCGGCTGGCCGGCCAGGGGATGCGCTTCACGGCGCACTATTGCGGCAGTGCGGTTTGCGCTCCATCGCGCTGCATCCTGATGACCGGTCAACATGCAGGACATGCCTATATCCGAGCGAACAGCCCCGGATACCCCGACGGGCAAACCCCGCTTCCTGCGAATTCGGAAACCATTGGGAAACTCATGCAGCGGGCTGGATATGTGACGGCATGCATTGGCAAGTGGGGGCTTGGGTCGTCGTGGAATACCGGCGATCCCGGCCAGCAGGGTTTTGATTTTTTCTTCGGCTATTTGGATCAGCGAAAGGCACACAACTATTATCCCGAATTCTTGTGGAAGAATGATGAAAAAATTGAACTGGGCGGAAAGCAATACAGCCATGACCTGATGACCGACGAGGCACTGAAGTTTGTGTCCGAAAACAAGGACAAGCCGTTTTTTCTCTATCTAGCCTACACCATTCCACATACCGCCTATCAGGTTCCGGAACTGGGGATCTATGCCGACAAGGATTGGCCTGAAAAGATGAAGATCCATGCCGCGATGACTTCGCGGATGGATCGTGATGTCGGCCGTTTGTCACACCGACTTGAGGAACTGGGTCTGGCCGAGGATACGTTGATCATGTTTAACAGCGACAATGGTGCGCACGGACAGGCCGGTTCGGGGAAGTTTTTCAATACCTCCGGGGAATTGCGCGGGTACAAGCGCAGCATGTATGAGGGGGGCGTTCGCTCGCCGATGTTTGCCTATTGGCCCGGTAAAATTAAGCCGGGAACGGTAAGCGATCATATTTCTGCTTCATGGGATATGCTGGCGACCTTTTCCGAGCTAACGGGCGAGTCGGTTAAGGGCGCGACAGATGGGATTTCGGTGTTGCCGACCCTGCTGGGAAGGTCGGGTCAAAAAAAGCATGACTATCTCTATTTCGAGCTCTACGAAGGCCGGCCGAATCAGGCGGTTCGCATGGGGAAATGGAAGGGGGTGGTGACTGATCGTCGCAAGGGCCAGAACGTCGAGTTGTATGACCTTTCGGGGGATGCCGGAGAAGAGACGAACTTGGCGGATGAATTTCCGGAGGTCGCAGAGCGCATTCGCAATGCCATGAATGAAGCCCATCGTCCCAACCCGTTTTGGAGCAAGGATACGAAGCCATTGTATAATGCACAGGCCGCTTGCGAGGTTACAGGGGAAAAGCCCATTCCAAAAAAGAAGAAGGCGAAAAAAGGAAAGAGCAAGTAGGGTTGAAACGAAATTCCATCGAGCACGGGAAAATGGAGGGCGACGCTCCGACGGAGCCCCGTGTTCGATCTCTCTAAAGCACAGGCATCATAAGGGAGCAGAGGTTTTCGCCGAGCTTTTGAATGGAGGGGCGTTGCAACCATTCGTTGAGATTGAGTTCGGTGCTTTGGCTGATATCTTCGTGGATGATGAGCTTGAGTTGGTTGACGGTCGTTTCATCGAAAATAAGAACGGTACTTTCGTAGTTGAGTTCCAGACTTCGGACATCGAGATTGGCGGTCCCCACAAGGGCGATGGTTCCGTCGACAACCATGGCCTTTGAATGCATGAATGGGGGCTTTCGTTCGAAAATACGCGCGCCGGCCCCAAGCAGCTCTTCGTAAAGAGCCTTCGAGGCCATGCCGGCGTAGCGGTGGTTGTTCTCGGAGGGAATAATAATGCGGACATCCACGCCTCGGCGGGCGGCGGAGCGAAGGGCTTTGAGGATGTCGATGGTTGGAACAAAGTAGGGCGTGACAATCAGGATCTGCGATTGTGCCATGACAATGGCATTGAAAAAGGCTTCGCCAATCATTTCGGGAGGGGAGGATGGGCCGCTGTCGATTATTCGTGCGCGGGCAGGACCGACAGAACGCATTTCAGGGAAGTAGCTTGGTTCGAGTAGCGAGTCGAGTGGCTCTTCGGTCATGAAAAACCAGTCGCGCAGAAAGGAATATTGCAGTTCGTGCACGAGTGGGCCCTGAACCTTGAAGTGGTAGTCGCGGATGGCGGGGTGTCCATGGCTTGTATTGTTTTCACTGCTGATATTCACGCCTCCGAAGAAGGCCGTGGTGCCGTCCACTACCAGGTTCTTTCGGTGGTTTCGCAGATTGATTTGGAACTGGCGTTTGAAGGGGTTGGCTTGGGTCCATCCGCAGATTTCAAGGTTGGGAATATTGCGGTATTTTCGGAACATGCGGCCTAGGTGCGCGTGGGTGGATCCGAATGTGTCGAACAGCAACCGCACCTTGATCCCTTCTTCAGCCTTGACCTTGAGCGCGTCGAGGAATTGGATTCCTGTTTCATCGTGGGCGATGATGAAGCTTTGCATGTGAATGTGGTTGGTGGCCGAGCGGATGGCCTGCAACATCAGGGGATACGCCTGGTCGCCGCTGATCAGCGGTTCGATGGCATTTCCATCGAGCAGGGGGTGTTCAGGGTTTACTCCATCGATCGAGAGGTTCAACTCCCGACTGAGCGTGTTTTCAAGAGTCGGCACATCGGTGCGGTAGTCGTAGTGCCATGCGGTGAAGGCGCTGCTGTCTTGATGGCGTTCATTGCGTTGCAGCATCATGAGCTGGTTGGCGGCCTTGTTTTTCAAGCCCTTATTTGGGACGCGATCGACCCCGAAAGAGAGGTAGAGCAGGGCGCCCAGACCGGGGAATGACCAGGCCACGAAGATCCAGAGCAGGGTTGCGCTGGCATTGCGTCGGCGTTGCAGCGCATGCAGGCAAACACCGATGAATGCCAGAAAATGCAGTCCGGTGCTGAACACAACCCAGAATGTGAGGTCGAAGACGTTTTGTCCCATAAGGAATATGCTACAAACATGGTGCGTGAAAGAATAGGAAAATGAGCGGGAAGTATTGTCATTCGCCCCAAACGAACTAAATTAAGCCAATGAGATTTCTACTATACAATATTTGCTACGCCACCCACGGGAACCAGCGCAAATTTTCCCTACTCGGAATGCTGGGCCGAACCCACGACCATCTGGATGAAATCACCGAGTTTGTTCGTAATCTTGATCCGGATGTTATCGGGTTGATTGAAGTGGATAATGGATCCTATCGATCCAGAAAAAAGAGCCAACCGGAAAAGATGGCCGAAGTGCTGGGGCATTTTCATAGCTACCGATCCAAATACGGAGCCGGTTCCCGCTGGCAGCGAATTCCAATCTATAATAATCAGGGCAACGCCTTTCTTGCGAAGGACACCATTCACGGCGAGAAATTCCACTATTTCGACCGGGGCATGAAAAAACTCGTCATCGAACTGGAGCTCGAAAAGATTACATTTTTTCTCGTTCATTTGGCGCTGAGCTACAAAGCGCGGCAGGAACAGATTCTGCATCTCTACCATTTGGTAAAGGAAACCAAGCGCCCCTATATTCTTGCCGGCGATTTCAACGCCTTCATGGGTGAAAAGGAGATCCAGCTATTGATGTCCGCCAGTGGCCTGAAGAATGCCGATAAGGATATGCAACCCTCCTTCCCGAGCCATAATCCCAAAAAGAACCTCGATTTTATTCTGCATAGCCCGGAAATCAAGGTGAACAAGTTTTGGATGCCGGACGTTCAACTCTCGGATCATCTTCCGCTCATCATCGACTTCGAAGTGCTCGAACCCGAATCATAGACGGAAGGCTTGGATCTATTTCTCCGAGCGGGGAAAATAGCCTGTACTTGAAGGGGCGGGATGGATAGCATTTCAACGAAATGAGGTAATGGTTATGAATGAATTTTTTATCGGTATGGTGGTTTCGCTTGTTGTGGTGGCTGCATTGTGGTTTTGGCTCAAGCTGAAAAAGAACAAACCCGCCAAAGAGATACGCATTTTTTCCAGCATCGAACAGTTACGCGCGATCGGCCAGCTTTCGGCCTATAAGGTCATGACCAAGGAGATCGTCACCGAAACAGACCATACTTGGGGCGAAATCGGAACGCGCTATCTCAGCTGGGTGCTGAGCAAGAAGAAGATGGCCATGATCTTCGAATTCGTTATCGACTTTCGCTACAATCTGCAAAGCCCGCTTTTTGAGATTGCTGAAAAGGGCGAGTCGTCCTACGCCATCACCATGCCGCCGTGCGATTACGAGGTACACATCCGCGACATCCGCTTCTACGACGAGCAAGGTTCCAAACTGCTCCCTTGGTTGCTGCCGGATCTCCTGAACGGATTTCTTGCCGGCGGCTTCTCCGAGGACGACAAAAATAAACTCATCGATGCCGCAAAAGGGCATGCCGAAAAACAGGCCTTGGAGCTGATCAACAACATTCAATCCGAAGTGCAGAAGTCCGCCAAGTCGACGCTCGAATCCATCAGTCACGCTTTTGGAGTCGAAAATATTGAATTCACATTTTCTCCCCAACCCGCGACTCAGCTCAACGTCGCTGTTTCGGAAAATTTAGCCATCTCCGCCTAAATAGGTTGATATGAATTTTACAGACCTTGGCATATCTGATGCGTTTATTCAGGCACTGGAAAAAGAAGGCATCACCACGCCCATGCCCATCCAGTCCGAAGCGATTCCTGCGTTGATTGACGGGTCGAATGCGTATGTCTCTGCCCAGACCGGAACCGGGAAAACATTGGCCTACCTCCTTCCCATCTTTGGAAAAATAGATCCGTCCGTTCTCAATGCGCAGGCTGTCGTTCTTGCGCCGACCCATGAACTGGCCTCGCAGATCCACCAACAGGCACTGCGTCTAGCGCAAAACTCAGGCGTTCCTGTCAAATCGCTCCTTCTCATCGGTGGAGCGAGCACAAAGCGGCAACTCGAAAAACTAAAAAGGAAACCGCAGCTGATCGTGGGTTCCGCTGGACGAATTCTTGAATTGATCCGGATGAAGAAACTGAAAGTTCCAAAGGTTGAGACTCTCGTGGTCGATGAAGCTGATCGGATGCTGACCGGAGCTTCGCTGGAAACCATTCATGATATTGGTGGCACCCTGCCATCCACTCCGCAATGGGTTTTTGTTTCAGCCACCGAGCAAAAGGCCAGCTCGGCCGAAGCGCAGCAACTTGCCCCGCACCTCAAATTTCTTTCCGCCGGAGCCAACAAGGTCAATGCCGATATTCAACACGTTTACTTTGTGGGAGAGGAACGCAGCAAAGCCGATCTCTTGCGGCGGTTGGTTAGGGCCGTCGATCCGGAACGTGCCATTGTATTCGTGCATCGCAACAAGGATGCCGAGCTGGTGAAGTCCAAAATGGTGCACTACGGAATCCCCGTCGCCGATATCCATGGCACACATGGAAAGCTGGAGCGCAAGAAGGCAATGGACGATATCCGCAGCGGAAAGGTCGGCGTCCTGATTGCATCCGATGTCGCCGCCCGCGGACTCGACATCAAAGGGGTGACCCACATCTTCAACTACGATGTCCCCTCCGATAGCAAAGACTACCTCCACCGCGCCGGACGCACCGGCCGAGCCGGAGAGGAGGGCTTCGCAATTTCGCTTATGACCCAACAGGAAACCCGCTTGGTAAAACGTTACGAAGCCGATCTCGGCCTCGAAATGGTCGAGGCCATCATCAGCGACGGCCAGATTTATGCCGTCGAAGCGTAGGTTCTCCGCTTTTGTGGTGGAAATCCAAGTAAACCTATTCCACATTATCGCCAATTAATTGAGAGGCAGTATTTCGATGAGTGAATTTACCCAAAAACGCATCACGGATGCCGAGGCACTGGACCTGCTCCAGAACATGCCTACGGCTGAATTAATGGCCCAGGCGGATGCGATTCGCAAGGCGCGGCATGGCAACAAAACCTATTATGTCCACAGCCATAATTTAAACCCAACGAACCTCTGTGTGGTAAAGTGTAATCTCTGTTCGTTCTGGCGCCCCGAGGGGGCGAAAGATGCCTACATTACCACGCTCGATGATGCCCGGAAAAATCTGGAACGGGCTCAGAACTGGAATCTGACCGATCTGCATATTGTGGGCGGCATGATTCCGGAACTCGACATCGAATACTACGAAAAGCTGTTTTCCCTCTCCCGCGAAATGCTTCCCGGAGTCCTGCTGCAAGGGATGACGGCGGTGGAAATCCATTGGATTGCGGGCAATGCAGGCCTCTCGATTCGTGAAACGCTCGAACGGTTGAAGGCGAGTGGCTTCGGTTCCATCTCCGGCGGTGGGGCGGAAATCTTCCACGCGGATATCCGCAAGAAAATCGCGACCACCAAAATCCTGGCCCAACAGTGGCTTGATGTGCACCGCGAGGCGCACAAATTGGGAATTCCCACCAATGCAACGATGTTGTTTGGCCATATTGAAAAGGATTGGCATCTGATCGATCATCTTTCACGTTTGCGCGAACTACAGGATGAAACCGGCGGTTTTCAGGCCGCCATTCCGCTCCCGTTCCAGACCAACGGAACTTCGCTCGGATTGAAATACGGCCCGTCCGGCGATCGCCAGGTTCGCGTGGCCGCCATTACCCGAATCTACCTCGACAACTTCCCGCACGTTCGCATGCTGGTGAACTATATGGATCGTAAACTGCTCGGTGTGCTGACCCATAGTGGTGTTGATGACATTGGCGGAACCAGCCTGGAAGAGCGTATTGCCAAGGAGGGGGGCGCACCGCAGAGCCAAAAGTTCTTTACTGCGGAAGAAATGGAGGATTTTCTTTCCAACCTCGGGCATACACCGGTTTTGACCAACAGTGTCTATGCGCAGGTTGATGGGCAACCCGAGGTTAAGGCATTTCCGGCGGCCGCAGTGGGTTCCCGTCGCTGGAAAACCATTCTCGACCGCGTCGAAGCGGGGGGGCGTATCACTGCGGAAGATGCAGCGATTATCTATAATGAGGCCCCTTTTCAGGAATTGGGCCGCGTGGCGAATATTCGGCGGTGTAAGGCTGTTCCCGGCGACTTGGCGACCTACGTTTTCGACAAGAACCTCAATACAACCAACGTTTGCGTGGTCGATTGTAAATTCTGCGCCTTCTACACCAAGCCGGAGAGCGGGAAGGCCTATGCCCGCAGCCCGGACGAAATTGTGGCTGAGGTTAAACAGGCTGCCGAAGCCGGTGCCACCCAGATTTTAATCCAAGGCGGATTGAATCCCGATTTGAAAATCGACTACTACGAGGCCTGTCTATCCGGGATTCGCGACAACGTCGATATATGGATTCATTCCCTGTCGCCCACGGAAATCGAATTCATCGCGGCCATGGAGCACATCAGCATCAAAGAATGCCTTCAGCGCTTGAAAGATGCAGGCCTGCAATCATTACCCGGCGGCGGGGCGGAAATTCTGGTGGATGACATCCGCAAGCAGATCAGCCCGAAAAAAACGCGCTCCAAGGCCTGGTTGGATCTCATGGAAGACGCGCACGGAATCGGCATGAAGACCACCGCTACCATGGTGTATGGATTTGGCGAAACCACGGAACAGCGCATTGAGCATTTGATGAAGGTTCGCGACCTGCAGGATCGAACCGGTGGCTTTACAGCGTTCATTCCATGGAGCTTCTCTCCAGACATGACCGACCTTGACTGCCCCCGTTTTCAAAACGGCGTCGATTACCTCAGGCTCATTGCCATGGCACGCATCATTCTCGACAATGTGCCGCATCTTCAGGCGGGATGGGTTACCGAAGGCCCTGACGTATCCCAGTTGGCGCTCCAGTTCGGTGCCGATGACTATGGCGGCGTGCTGATGACCGAAGAAGTGGTGAGTGCAACCGGAGTGAACTATCAGGTTGATGAAGATCTGGTGCTTCATCTCATTCGCGAGGCGGGATGGATTCCGGCGCAGCGAACCACGCAATATGATACGATCAAGGTCTACGACGATAAATCCGTTGCCAAGGCCTGATTCTCGGGATATGCGCTTTGAATCGATTGGCACCCCGTTAAGGGTTTGTAGGCAGAAGCGTAGGGTTCAGTTGAGTTTCTTGAGGATTTCGCGGGCGGCGAGTTCTGCGCCGCCCCGAGGCATTTGCTTGGGTGGGCTGGGGGCGGATTCAATGGTTTTCAATGCACGCTCCAGTTTTCCGGCATAGAGTTCGGTGGCTGGGATGAAGGCGCTGCGGCAATAGGTATTGATGCTTTCCACAAGTACGGCATATTCAAGGAAGTGCTCGCGATCCGCATAGATGATGGGCTTGTCGTTGGCAATGCAGTCGGAAATGATGCCGAATCCGGGTTTGGTTACGACCTCATCCATGGAGGCCAGAATGTCGGAAAAGGAAGCGACTGATCGGCGGATGCATTTGACACAGGAATGCGGCCAGTCAAGGGGCTCGACCGAGAAAAGTTCATATCCATCCAATCGGGAAAGTTTTTCGAGGGCCTGATGGCTTAGGTTGAGCGATGTGAATGATAGCAATACCCATTTACTCTTGGGGTCCGCACCGCTTGTTTCGGCAAGTTTGCTTCGGAGGTTGTTGCCGGGTTTTGCAAGCAATGGCAAATCAACGATTTCGGGAAAGGCGGCCATGGGTTCGGCGAAGGGTTGGCGCAGAAGTAGGTCGGTTTGTTCGTAGACAGATCTGAACCGATCGACGATCGGTTGCCACTCCGGATCGAATTTTACAAAGTCGGAGTAGATCCAGTCCCAGCCAAAGTTTCCCGTTGCAATGGCCGGAACTCCGGCTTGTTTGGCAGCGGCCAGCGGAATGGCGGGAATGTCGGCGACGACCACTCCGATGTTTTGCCGACGGATGAAGTCGACTTCCTGTTGAATCAACTGATCTTCCTGCGAATAGACTTTCCTGATGGCTTTGAGCGAGGCTTCCAAATCCACAAGGATTGAATCTTTTTGGATGAGGCCCACATCGAAGGCTCCGGGAATAAGTGTAGTTTCAGGAGGAAGGCGTTGTTGAAGAAAGGTTGGGGGAAGGTCGGATTTTACTAGGATTTCAGTGCCGGGCGCGGCGGAATGGAGCGCGTTGATGATGTCGCATGACCGGGTGCCGTGGCCGTAGCCGTGAGCGGTGATGTAATAGGCGATCGATTTCATCCGATGAAAATTCCGCTAACGAGTGCGATAATCATGGCAAGGGTAATGCCGACTTTAAGGAGAATTACGCTGAGCCGGGCGATGACTGCACCAAAAGCGATGTGCGCCGCGTGGTCGGCCTTTTTCATTTTTGAATGTTCAACGAGGAATGCGCATGCAAAGCTGCCGGCAACCATTCCCAGCAGGGTTCCGACGATTGGAATCGGGATGAATGTGCCGAAAACCATGCCGAGAAATCCACCGCCGAGCGCGGCCCATCCTGCGGCTTTCGATCCTCCGCGCTTCTGCACTCCCCATGCCCCGGCGAGGGCTTCGAGAACTTCGACACCCATGCACAAGATCAGGAAAACGACGAGGGTCCTAATGCCGGGGAATTCGGGCCAGCGCATCCATGCCACCAAGCCGGTGGCCAGAAAAACAGCCCAAGTGCCGGATAGGGAGATGCACGACATCAGCAACCCACCGATGCAAATTAATGCAGCGAGGATATAGAGAAAAATCGCACCGAACGATTGCCAATCCATGAGCCTCTGCTTTCTAGAGGGAATTAACCCACTGTGCCAGTAGGCGCGCACCAAAGAGTGTGGCACCGGGGGCTTGGTACGGTTTGTCGGATTCGAGCCATGCCGTGCCTGCAATGTCGATATGTGCCCACGGAATATCTTCAGGCACGAATTCCTGAAGGAATGCGGCGGCCGTTGCGGTGCCTGCCCCATTGGATTTGCTGATGTTGGAAATATCAGCAAAATCGA
>JAOZKS010000556.1 GCA_029935255.1 Pontiella sp. | reverse complement strand
AAACGCATCGGTGTGCGAAAAAACGGCGTGCTGCTTGTGTTTGGCCAAACCTCCATGTTTTTCTATCTGATCCACCGGCTCGTGATGGAAGGGCTGGCGCAATGGGGCGGGCTGCGCGGGGCGGGAACCATCGCCACGACCTACATTGTCTCCCTTGTCTTTCTTATCATCCTCTATCCGCTCTGCCGTTGGTATCGCTCCTACAAACAAAATCACCCCGGCGGGTGGACGAAGTTTATCTAAAACCGTTCACAGCGGAGCGAAATGGAAAATTCAAGGCTCTTCATCTATTTTTATGGAGAACGGGGGCAGCAGGAGGGTCGGATACTCTGTGACTTGGTGGCTCGCAAATGCGGCGACCCCGATAAAAAAACAAATCCTATCCTGATTAATGTTGCAGTTTTTAGGAAGGAGACTACCGTACACCCTATGAAAAGCATAAAAAACATTCCGTTATTCGTTGCGTTAATCGCCCTGCTTCTTGGATGTGCAACCACCTTCCGGCCTTGGGAATTCAACGAGGTCAAAGAGGGAATGGACAGAGCCCAAGTGGTGAAACTCATCGGGGAACCGGACCGGGTCGAATCGAAGGAGGAAGCTGATTTCCTGTATTATTCCTACCATGAGGACTACGATCCGGCATCGGGGGAAGGGATTCAGGAACATCAGGCTAGGCGTAGTATGAAGACACAGAACTACGTTGTGAAGCTGGTTGATGGGAAAGTGCAGTCCACCAAGGAATTACCGCCCACCAGGACTCTCTGATCCAACTTAAATGACCCTCAAAAAACCAAGGGACAGGCGCACTCCGGCGGATGGACGCGGTTTATTTAATACGCAACATTCACCCCGAGAAAGGGCCCTTCCAGCCCAAGCGTAGAAACAACCTCGCCACCCGAATACTTAACATCCGCATAAAATTTCACGAGGCGATATCCGCCGACGATGTCAAACTTGACCCGCTTGTCGATCAGTCGATAGCCGAGGTCGATTTTATAGTCGGAATAGGTCACCTGCACCCCCTCGAATTCGGCACTGATGGCATTGATATTAAAGCCGTACAGGAATCGCTTGTAGGAGTTCGACATGTGCATGCTGAGAAAACCAAAGGGCTGTGTTCCTTGGTACAGAATTGGTGTCCCCTCCTCGGGGGTCAAGTTGAGATCAATCACCGTTTGGCCAAACCCAACGCCCACTCCGAACACCGATGTCGGGGTTTGGATTAAATTGTAGTAGACATTGGCCAACAGCATATCGACATCGATTTTCGTATCAAGCGGTGTCTCCTTTATGATCCCTCCGCCCCCGGGGCCTACATCCCCGATCATGGCCGTGCCTTGCCCTTGATAGGAGGTCGGCATATAGTTGAGGAGAATTCCGACACGTTTGTACCGAATCCCCAGAGCCAGCATCATCGCATCGCTGCTGCCTAGGTTCATTGATTCCCCGGTAGCCACCATGCCGCCGAGTCCTGTGCTGACAAACGATCCAGCCAACGGCCGGGAACTATAAACCAGATTTCCCGAAAACCTCCAATCACTCGCGGCTTCCGGCTCAGCGAGCAAAATTTTCGACGGATCGAGCGAG
>JAOZKS010000183.1 GCA_029935255.1 Pontiella sp. | reverse complement strand
CCGCACTCGACTATAAAAGCTCCTTCGCCCGCGCCGTCGAAATCGACCAGCCCGGTTCACGTCTGCTCACCATCTCCGGCACCGCCAGCATCGAACCCGGCGGAGCAACCGTCCACCTCGACAATTGCGAAAAACAGATTGAGCTCACCATGGAAGTGGTTCACGAAATCCTGAAATCGCGCAACATGGACTGGGAAGACACCTCCCGCGCCATCGCCTACTTCAAAAACATGGATGAAACCTCCCTGCTCGAAAAATACTGCCTCAAAAACGGCCTCCCCGAACTGCCCGTCGCCATCTCCCATGCCGACGTCTGCCGCCACGACCTGCTCTTCGAGATCGAGCTCGATGCCGTCAAGGCCAGCTGACTCCCCTTCGGGTCAATGCCATGGGAATCATCGACCTTCGTAGCGACACCGTAACCACCCCCCCCTCGTCCATGCGGGCGGTGATCGCCAAGGCCCAGGTCGGCGACGATGTCTACGGCGAGGATCCTCCGCTTATGAATTGATCGCATTCCTCCCGTATGCGATAAAGTTCCGCTTATGAATAATTCAGAATCCATCACCCATCGCGACCGTTTCCTGCGTGCTTGCAAATGCGAATCCACCGACCGACCGCCCATCTGGATGATGCGCCAGGCCGGGCGCTCGTTGCCGGAATACCGCGCGCTCAAGGAAGGCTACAAATTTACCGAATTGGTCCAGAACCCCGAGCTCGCCGCAGAAGTCACCCTCCAGCCCATCCGCCGGTTTGGCTACGACGCCGCCGTCATCTTTTCCGATATCCTCGTGATCTCCGAGGCCATGGGGCAGCCCTATGAGCTGCTGGAGCAAGGCGGCGTGAAGGTTGACTTCGCGCTCAACTCCAAAGCGGATGTCGATAAACTCGACCCCTCCCGTGTGCTCGATCACATTGCCTACACCCCCGAAGCCATCCGCGTGGTTCGCAAGGAACTTGGCGATGAGCGCGCCATCATCGGCTTTGCCGGCTCCCCCTGGACGCTGGCCTCCTTCATGGTCGAAGGCGGTAGCTCGCGCGACAACCTCCGTTCACGCGCCTTGCTCTACAGCGAGCCCAAGCTCTTCCACGCCCTGCTCGAAAAAATCACCGAAGCCACCATCATCTATCTCAAGGCGCAGATCGAAGCCGGTGCCGATGTGATCCAACTCTTCGACAGCCAAGGCGGAACGCTTGCGCCGAACAAGTTCTGGGAGGTGTCCGGCCGCTGGATGCAGCAGATCATCGCGGCCATTGGCGGCACCGTTCCAACAATTGTATTTGCACGCAATGTCCACCACAACTGGAACAAAGTCGTGCAGACCGGAGCCAGCGCACTCGGCATCGACTGGGGCATCCGCCTCTCCGATGTCTGCAAAGAAATCCCCGCTCATGTCGCAGTTCAAGGCAACCTCGACCCCGCCCTGCTGATTGCCGAACCCGAAGCCGCCATCGGCGAAACACAAACGATTCTCGAAGAGATGCGCGGACGCGATGGCTTTATCTTCAACCTCGGCCACGGTGTCCCGCCCAATGCCGACATCAACGCCATTATGGCCATAACCAAAACCGTGCAAAACTTCAAATGAGCCAAATTACCGTCCGCCTCGATCAGCTCCGCAAGTATAATGTACCGGGCCCGCGCTACACCTCGTATCCCCCCGCCACGCATTTCACCGAGGCCCCCTCAATCCCCAAGCCCCAAGCCTCAAGCCCTCTTTCCCTCTACTTCCACCTCCCCTTCTGCTCCAGCCAATGCCTCTACTGCGGCTGCACCAACATCGTCACCGGCGACCAAGGCAAGAGCGCGATCTATCTCGGCTATCTCGAGCGCGAAATCAAAATGCGGGCGCAGTATATTGCCGAAGGCTCCGATGTCGTGCAGATCCAACTCGGAGGCGGAACCCCGACCTTCCTGCTACCCGAAGAGATTGAGCAACTCGGCAAAATGATCCGTACAAACTTTCCCATGGCTTCCACCATCGAAGCCGGAGTCGAGATCGACCCGCGCGGCCTGACGCCAGAAAAAGTGAGAGCCCTGCGCAAGGCCGGCTTCAACCGGGCCTCGCTCGGCGTACAGGACACCAATGCCGATGTGCAAAAAACCATCGCCCGCATCCAACCCCTGGAAAAAGTAGCCGAAGCCAACCAATGGCTGCGCGACAGCGGAATGGAATCAATCAACTTCGATCTTATCTATGGACTGCCCGGTCAAACCGTCGAATCATTCAGCCAAACCATCGACGATGTGTTAATGCTTTCTCCCGACCGCTTCGCCGTCTACAGCTATGCCCACATCCCCTGGATTAAACCGTTCCAGAAAAGCTTTGAAGAACAGCTGCCCGACGTGGAAACCAAACTCCAACTCCTCCAACTCGCCATCGAAAAGCTAACGGGCGCGGGCTATGTCTATATCGGGATGGACCATTTCGCGAAGCCCGACGACGCAATGTCGGCCGCCCTATTCAATGGAACACTCCAGCGCAACTTCCAGGGCTACAGCACGCTCAAGGGGGTCGATCTCCACGGCATGGGCATGTCGTCCATCTCGCATGTCGACGGGCGCTACCTGCAAAATAAAAAGGAGCTCGAGGCCTACTATGCCGATCTCGATGCCGGGCGGCTTCCACTCCTGCGCGGCTACGTGATGACCGCCGAAGATCAAATCCGCTACGGCGCGATCATGCATATCATGTGCAATCTCTACATCGATTATGCTCAGGCCTCTGAACAACTCGACCTCGACTTCGCGGAATATTTTAAAGCCGATATCGCCTCGCTCGACGATTTGGAAGCCGACGGCCTGGTCCGCCGCGAAACCGGTGGCCTGCACGTCACCCCGCTCGGCCGCCTCTTCGTCCGCATCATCGCCATGCGCTTCGACCCCGCCATCCAATCCGGCCAACCCAAAGGCCGCTACTCACAGACCGTTTAACACTGTTGCGACATTATTGGTGTCCATTGACGCCCATTCGTGGTTAAAATATCCCCATGCAAAAGGTAGCGATAATCGGTGCGGGAATCACGGGGCTAACGGCGGCGTTCGAACTGAAAGAACGTGGAGTGGACTGCACGGTCTATGAAGCCTCCGACCGCGTGGGCGGGGTAATCCAAACCGTGCACGAGAATGGATTCCTCGTGGAGTGCGGCCCCAATTCAATTCTGGATACGCACCCTAATATTGGAAAGTTGATTGCCCACCTCGGGATCGAAGGCAACAAGCTGCCGGCCAATACCGCCGCCCAAAACCGCTTTATTGTCCGCGATGGAAAACCCATCGCCCTGCCGACCTCCCCACCGGCGTTGTTCAAATCGAAGGCCTTTTCGGGCAAGGCCAAGCTACGATTGCTACGGGAGCCCTTCATCAGATCCAAGTCGAACGAGTCCGAAAGCCTGGCCGATTTTGTGGTGCGGCGCCTGGGACAGGAATTCCTCGACTATGCCATCAATCCCTTTGTCGGCGGAGTCTACGCGGGCGATCCCGCCCAGCTTTCCACGGCCCTCGCCTTTCCGAAACTTTATGCACTGGAGCAGGAATATGGTTCGCTAATTAAGGGGGCCATCAAAGGAGCAAAGAAACGGAAAAAGCGCGCAGAGACCGCCTCGAAAGATGCGCGCATGTTTACCTTCGATGACGGCATGGAGGTGCTTCCGAAGCAGTTGGCCGTAAAGTTGGGCGATGCCGTTCGACTCAACACCTCGGTTGAAGGTTGCCAGCGATTGGACCATGGAAATTGGCGGATTAACGGCGAGGAATACACCGATGCGATCTTGGCTATTCCAACGCATACGATGCTCTCGCTTGATGTCCCTTTCGATCTCAGCTCCTTTGCGGAAATCGATTACCCGCCCGTCGCCAGCTTGTCGCTGGGCTTCAACGAAAACCAGTTCCTGCATCCACTCAATGGGTTCGGCATGCTGATCCCGAAGATTGAAAATCGGTATGCGCTGGGAGCACTCTTCCCCTCTTCGATCTTCCCCGAACGCGCGCCCGTTGGCATGGCGTTGCTGACGGTATTTATCGGTGGCTCAATGGCTCCGGAAAAGGCGTTGCAGGATGAAGGTGAAATGCTCGCGAATGTGCTGAAGGATCTGCAGGATCTACTGGGGCTTTCCGGCGAGCCGGAATACCAGCGCCTCAGCGTTGCTCCCAAGGCGATCCCGCAGTATGTCGTCGGCTATGAAAAGTATTTGAACCAAATGAAAAAAATCGAGGCCGAGCATCCCGGCATCCACTTTGCCGGCCACTACCGCGACGGCATATCCGTCGGAAACTCCATCCTTTCGGGTATCAATGTTGCGAAACAAATTAGCGGAACCACTAGATAATAGGAGATCAACCACGGAATGCACGGAAGAGGAAACCAAGCGACTAGTTTCCGTGTATTCGATGTATTCCGTGGTTAAATAGAGTAGATGAAACGTGGCTTTTTATTGATGAATACGGGATCTCCGGATGCACCGGAAGAGGCGGCGCTGCGGAGGTATCTTAAAGAATTTCTGATGGATCCGTATGTGATCGACCTGCCGTGGTTGCAGCGCGCATTGCTCGTTTACGGGCTCATTCTGCCGCGCCGTCCGGCGGAGTCGGCCAGGGCCTATAGGAAAATCTGGACAGAGAATGGATCGCCGCTGGTTCATTATTGCACCGAACTCGCCAAAGGATTGATCGTTGAGGTGTGCATGGCCTGCGGAAAACCTTCTGTCAAGGATGCGGTCGAGCGGATGCTGGCGGATGGCGTTGAGGAGATTTGCCTGTTGCCGATGTTCCCGCACTATGCCATGGCCACCACCGGCTCGTGCATCGCAGGCGTGAAAACCGTGATCAAAGGCCGAAGCCCCTTGCGCGTTGCGCCGCCGTTTTATGATGAGCCGACGTTCATCGAACCGCTGGCGGCATCGCTCGCCGATGTGGATGAACATCTGCTCTTTACCTACCACGGCTTGCCGGAACGGCATCTGGAAAAAGATGCCCGCACGGCCAATTACCAAATTAACTGCATGGAAACGTCTCGCTTAATTACCGAAGCGGCGGGTATTCCAGAAGATCGCTATAGCGTTTCATTCCAGTCGCGTCTCGGCCGCGCGAAGTGGCTGGAACCCTACACCGAAGAGACCCTGCGCAATCTCCCCGCACAGGGAAAAAAGAAACTGGCCGTCATCTGCCCCTCATTCTTTTGCGACTGCCTCGAAACGCTCGAAGAGATTGAAATTCGCGGGAAGGAAATCTTCCTCGAAGCGGGCGGCGAATCGTTTCGCATGATCCCCTGTCTCAACGATTCCCCAGCAGCATTCCACTGCCTGAAGGCGATGATGGAGGATGCGGGGAATTGGCCGAAAGTTTGATTAGAAGTGGAAAGAAACACATGACATGAAGGTTAGCGATACTTCACTATCGGAGTTCTGCGATTCTGCCTTGAAAAGGAAAGGTGTCATCCTGAAATATGACTCGGGGCCAATAGAGAACGCCGTGAATGAAACAGAGAAGGAGTGGAAGATTGAACTGGAGAAAATGTCCAAATGTCCAAATGTCCACACTGACACCTTTTTCAAATGTCCACACTGACACCTTTTTCTGACACCTTTTTCGGGCTTCTTTGGCGGGAACAGAGGCGACAGGAGAGTTGGGGGCATTTGCCTGGT
>JAOZKS010000018.1:11114-17156 GCA_029935255.1 Pontiella sp. | reverse complement strand
TCATCGTCCAGAATCGCCGTTACCTACTCCTTCATGATCGCGGCACGGAGCCGAAGGATCGGGGAATTACATCCTCTTTCGATTAAAAGCGGGATACTCCCGCCTTTTAGCTTAAAATAGGGGTTGTAGTGTACAGTTATGAATCATGGAGCAGTACGCAATACTGTTCGGCCAGCGTCCTTTTCTTTTTGCATCACCGCTTTCAGGCGATCAACGATTTCGGGGTACTGATCCGCAAGATTGGTAGTTTCACAATAGTCCTTTTCCATATCGTAAAGGTGGTTGGGGTCTTTTTTCCCTCCGCCATAGTATTTCCATTTCCCTTGGCGAATTGCAAACTGCCCTCCGAGGCTGTGGTGCATGATTGTATCCCGAATGATTCTTTCCTCCCCCAGCAAAACAGGCAGGGCATTGAAACTATCTTCCCCCATTTCGTTGTCGAGCTTGTATCCCGTGATTGCGGCAAAAGTGGCCATCATATCGGTCAAGCAGATCAAGGTGTCGCTTTGTGTTCCCGCTTTGATTCTTGCGGGCCAGACGGCAATGAAGGGGACGCGGTGTCCACCTTCGGGCAAGGTGCGTTTCGTTCCCTTCAATTTGCCATTTGCATGGTGTCCGGCTTTCGAGGCTTCGCGATCGCCGGTTGCGCCGTTGTCGCTGGTGACAATAATCAGTGTATTCTCTTCGATCCCAAGCTCTTTAACCGTGGCCGTGATCTGGCCGATAATCCAGTCGAGGAAAAGCACATGGTCGACACGATCGCTGATCTGGCTGGCACCCCGAAAACGCTCGGGCATAATATTGGGTAGGTGCGGAGCTTCGGGAGTAAAATGCAGGTAGAACGGCTTGCCGGGATGGTTGGCTTGATGGTTTTTTATAAACGCCACGGCTTTTTCGCAAAAGATTTCATCCACGCGATAGGGTTCCCAATCTTCCGCTACCAACTCCGGCCCCATGTGCCCATTTTTCTTTTTGTACCATTGAGTGTATTTCTTCCACTTATCGGATTTTTTTAAATCCCCTTTGATTTGTGGATCGTAGACATAACAATCAGGGGTTTTTAGCTTACTCATCACCTTGTGGTTTTCCACAAAAACAATGGGGGCCATATTTTGTGCACCGGCGGTGATAAAGGAATAATCAAACCCAAGGTCTTTAGGGCCTCTACCAAGAATGCCTGTGCTGAAATCGACCGGTTCTGTATCACCCCAGCCGAGATGCCATTTGCCGATTTGTGCGGTATGGTATCCTTTTTCCTGCATCATGTTGCCAATCGTCTTGCGCCCTTTTTCAATAAGCAAGCGGTCATAGGCGCTCCATAGCACCCCTTTCTTCAGTCGGCCGCGCCAGCAGTAGCGTCCCGTCAATACGGCATAGCGGGTCGGTGTACAGACGGAGGCGGGTGAATGCGCATCGGTCAGGCGAATGCCGCCTTGCGCTAGGGCATCAACATGGGGGGTCTTGATCTTATCCGCTCCATAGCAGCTAAAGTCGCCATAGCCGAGATCGTCAGCCATGAGATAGATAATGTTGGGTTGAGAAGAGGCGGTATTTTTAATCCCATTGCCTGCCCGTCCAGAACCTGCGCACATGAACAATGCCGTACTAACAAACACAGTGTATTTATATTTTTTCATTTTGTTTTCCTAGAATAAATCCCGATCGCAAGGGGCGTCGGGGTATTGACTTCATAATTGGGTATAAGGTTGCGACCCAGAAGGTCGGGGAATTACACCCTTCTTCGATTAAAATGTCCTAGTGGGCAATTTACCCTTTCAGAATATCGCCTGCCTTGAGTTTGGAAAACAGGTACTCGTCTTGGCGTTTAAAGGAGTGGCTCCAAGTGCCTGCCTTATTTAAAAATGGGTTTAATAATTTTTAAAATAGAATCCGATATTGAAGCCTCTTGCCCAGGATTCAGGAACCGAAGGGAAAATGCGTACTTTACCGCCCCATGATTGCATATACATTTCATGGATGGCATCCATAAGGAAGAAATTCCCTTCCAAAGTAAAGGAACGAAACTTTCTTTTTTTAGCTCCATCAGGCGGTGTCCCCTGATAGCGATTCAAATGGAAGCCGTTTCTGGAAACATAAACGCTTCAAATTCTTTCAGGAAACCAGCCGTCTCATCGGCAAAACCGGCGCGAGCCGCCACTGACCACTATCCGTATCAACCGAAAACAGATGGGAATCGACGGTGCCAAAACCATCCTCCGAAGAATCGCGGATAACGAGGCTCCTTTGCGCTGAAGAATCCTGAACTAAAATATACCGGGATGTTTCTGAAATGGGTATTAGACCACGGGGGTGGCTGCATTTTTCAGCACGGTTACTTCTTTTTTTTCTTCTTCACGGACTTTGCTTTAGGAAGCAGCGCTTCCTTTTCCGCCTTGGGCGTTTCGCGATCAAAGACGGTTCCATAGGACTGATAGTTGTTATACGGAACGGCCTCGGCGTTCCAATGGGCAAGCTGCTTATCGTAGGCTTCGCGCATCTGCTGCATGGCGGGGCTGTATTCCGGATTAGCAGCGTGATTCGTCAGTTCCAGCGGATCCTTTCCCAAATGGTAAAGTTCCTCCGTCACGTCGAAACCTTCCGCCGCATAGCCCCAGTGGATATATTTCATCTCTTTGGTCACCACACCCAGCGCATGGGTGGGCGCCTTGCCCCAGACATTGATCAAGGCGAGCGATTCATGAATCGGCCGGTCCGGCTCGGTATAGAGTTCCATCAGGTCGGCGCCATCCATGTTTTCAGGAACGGGGAGCCCGGCGAGCCTGAGCATCGTCGGCGCGAAATCAATGTTTCCGGTGAGCGCGTCGGAACGCAGCTTCTTGCCGGAATTGGAATGGCGCGGATCGTAGATGATCATCGGCACGCGCACGGATTCCTCGTAGGGAAGCACCTTGGAGCCATAGCCGTGCGAACCGCAGAAAAAGCCGTTGTCGGAGGTGTAGATGATCACCGTGTTGTCCGCGACCCCCTGCTCTTCAAGTGCTTCGCGAACCATGCCGACGGCGATGTCGATCGCGTAGATCTGCTGATTGTATAACGCCATCACCTCGTCATACTTGTCTGAATAGTTCCACTCATGGAATCGCTCGTACTGACGGTCCTTTTTGCTCTGTTTCGAAAAGTGCTCCCCGTGTTCACGGCCATAGTTGGCCGGCTTCGTGAAGGTTTTTCCGGCGTACACATCATCGAACTTCGGATCCGGCGCAACCGGCCGATGCGGCGCCTTGAAACTGATCGAGAGGCAGAATGGTTTTCCGGCCTTGGCCGCGCCGCGGATGAAATCGCGCCCAAACGCGCCATAGGAAAGCGTCGCGTGCGGATATTCCTCCGCGTAGGCCGCCATGGACTTGTTCTTCTTCGTATCATAGGAACTTTGTCCCGGCGCCCCGCCCCACCAGTCGAAGTCTTCTGCAGGCAACTCGAGTTTCGGCCCGTCGGGCGTATCCCGCAGTTCGAAACCAAACTTGCCGGCGAAGGCGGTCATGTAGCCCGCCTCGCGCAGCAGCAGCGGATAGGATTTCTTCCAGGTATCCGTCATCATCTCGCCATGGCTGAAGTTGCACCCGTGTTTATATTCATACATCCCGGTCATCACGGTGGCGCGCGAGGCCATGCAGATCGCGGTCGTGTCGTAGTGATTGTCGAAAGTCATTCCATCGACCGCTAGCTTGTCGATATTCGGTGTCTTCACATCGGCGTTGCCGTAACATCCCAGTGTATAGGTGCTCTGATCGTCGGCCATCAGATAAACGATATTGGGGTTTTTCTCCGCGAAACATGCCGCTGCAAACAGTGCCATAGCCAATATGAATAGTCTTTTCATTATGATCCTCAGTTGGGTTGTTTTTGCTAATAACGTAGCGCGCCATGAGCGAAGCGATTGATGATTTTCTCCGAAAATGACGAACGTCGTTCGTGGTTCATATCCGATTCGCGTACCCTGCGCACGGGAACTCGCATCGGATATGCGACCAACTCAATGTACTTGGTCTTCTTATTCACCCGTGGCGGTACCCGGCCATAGGATGGATCGCAAACGGGAACCCCCATGCCCTGCGGCGTCTGCCAGCCGAGTTTGGGTTTATGTGCGTCACATGGGCATAGTACGGCGTGGCGGTCAACCTCAATCGCCCAGAACGATTCTTCCGCGAGCGCCGTCAAAGCCCCAAGTGCCGCGACCGTGTAAAGGGATGCTTTCATATTCATCGAGCCACTATAATGGCACTTCACCGCAGAAAACATCCCCAAAATTCAGGAGGCCTATTACCGATCAACTCAGTTACTTCCATTCCATCGCCCATATGTTGCGGAAGACAACCGGATTTCTATGGTTTTGGAAAAGGACCGGCCCTTTGGCGAGCTGCGGGCGTTTCGCTCCGCGCCACTGCTTGTGATCAGACTCCATCTCAATGGCGTTGTTCCTGGGATTCTCATCATCCAACGCGAAGCTGTCGATGACCTGCAGCTCATGGTTGTTGAAAATGTAGACGCCGCTGTTTCCGCGATCCTGACTCGACGGATTGCGACCGGGCTTCAACGGCAAAATGAACTCGATATGCATCTTGAAGGAACCCAGATCCTACTTCGTTTGTCCGCCGACCTTCATAATACCATCAGGCTAAACCTTGTAATACTGCTCCCATCCCTTGCGGACATCATCCTTTAGGAACCCATTGGCGAGCTTGTTGTTGGTAATGATCTTTTTCTCCCGATCAAATTCGAGCTCGCCACCCAGACGTTGGGCAATACAACCGAGGGTAAGCATTTGCGTGAGCGGTCCTGCGACGGAGAACGGAGAGTTTGTTTTCTCTTCCCCCTGGCAGGCCTTCACGAAGTTCATGTAGTGGTTCGAATTCTTGCCGAAATTCCGGGGGAGCTTTCCTTCCTCCAGTAACGCGTGCATCTTTTCGTAGGGAACGATCTGGAGGGTCGAGCCATGGCTGTCGCCCTGAAAGACGTAATCTTTGGAATATATAAATTTGCCGGGTTTGTTTTTCTTCAGCTCGCGGTCGGCGAACTCCTTGGGAATGGGAGGCGCGTTGTTCACTCCGTCGTACCAGTCGATATCCATCGCGGGCATGTCGCCGCGTTCAGGGAACGCAAAGTTGACGGTCGACGCTATCGGAAAAATATAATCGTTGCGTCCGACCATGTTCCTTGCCGAAATATTTTCGGGCAATCCCAGTTCGAGAAACTGGTGGATCGTGTCGAGCACGTGCGCGCCCCAGTCGCCGAAACAGCCCGTTCCGAACTGATGCCAACCGCGCCAGTCGCCGGGGTGTAGCTTATCGCTGTATTCATGAAATTTGGGCGTGGTTCCCAGCCATACGTTCCACTCGATGTTTTCAGGTTTGGTTTCGCCCACCGGGAAGGCTTTCACATCGCCCCACGGATGCCAGCGGCGACCGTTGTTCATATAGGCGTCGACGTGCGTGACGTTTTTGATGATGCCCGCCTCTTTCCATGCCTTGAACTGATAGAGATTGTTGCCGGAGTGCCCCTGGTTGCCCATCTGCGTGGCAATGCCATGTTTTTCCGCGGAGGCCATCATCAGCTCCACTTCATGGAAGGTGCGGGCCATGGGTTTCTCCACATACACGTGTTTGCCGAGCGCCATCGCCATCATGCTGATGGGGAAATGCGAGTGATCGGGCACGCAGACCAGCACCGCATCGATCTGGTCCGCCATTTGGTCGAACATAACCCGGAAATCCGTAAAGCGCTTCGCATCAGGGAACAGGGACTCGATCTTTGACGTATGCTTCGACCCCAATGCCACATCGCACAAGGCGACAATGTTGGCAATCCCGGTCTTGTTGATCGATTTGATTACGCCATTGCCACGCCCTCCAATACCTATGGCAGCCACATTCACCTTACCGTTGGCCCCTAGGACCCGGCCGGGAATAAGCGAACAACCCGCCGCCGTTCCCGCCACCATCAATGTATTTCGTCTTGAAATCCTCATCTGTTTATCTCCTGTATTAACGGTCTCTATCGCTCTATATCCACGGCCTTATTCCT
>JAOZKS010000018.1:0-11014 GCA_029935255.1 Pontiella sp. | reverse complement strand
GCCGGAATAGCCCATGTCGTCGACTAGAATGAAAATAATGTTGGCTCGCTGGTCTACCGGCTCCGCATAAACCGGAACCAACCCAAATATCACAGCCAGCAAAATGATCCCCTTAAGTGTCATCCCCATTCCTTTTCAATCGAATTAGTCATTTAAGGTGACATATAAACCAAATCGAGATCAAGCCCCAATTTATCGGATACCGCGAGCTGATGGGTGCGAAAGGTATCGCGCTCAAAATCGACGGAAAAACGCGAATTGAGCGAGCAATATTAAACTGAAAAATTGAAAGCGGAACGAGGCAATTGGCAGAACGAAGCAATGGGAAGTCGGAAAACTGCCTCCAGCCCGCCCGTTCCCGAGCTCGCCAAAGTCCACTTGCCCTCGGACGGGGTGTTGCCGCTTTCTTTCAAGCGACTGGGTTTGCTGGCTTTGCCGGGCAAACAAAAAGGCCCCCGAATGAGCGCCCTTTTGCAAACCGTGTAAATTTAACCCCTACTGTTCCGCTTCGATGGCGGAGACCAGTGCGGCTTCCTGCTGGAGACCCACAAACTGCTGCTTGTTTTCGCCATCCTTGAGCAGGATCAGTGTGGGGATCGAACGGATGCCATACTTGGCCGCCAGCTCGGGGGATTCATCCACGTTTACTTTGGAAATTACCGCTTTCTCACCAACCGCAGCCGCCACCTTTTCAAGAATCGGGATCTGCATTTTGCACGGTCCGCACCAAGGGGCCCAAAAATCAACGAGAACAATGCCGCTTTTCACTGCATCATCATAAGTAGTTCCATCCAGTTCAATTACGCCTTCTGCCATTGTACAACTCCTGTTTATGTTTTCAAATGAGACGGATTATCTCTTGATCCGTTCAAAAATCAAATCAAATGCTTCGGCTTCTCCGAAGCAGGTCACTCGTTGATCGTTGATGGTTATTGGGAATCCCACGGATACGTTGCATCCGGAAAACCCTAGCAAGCATCCCCTAACAACCCATCAATGGTCCCCATTTGTTGTGATGCACCCGACTCTCATCGTACCGCTCCTCCGGCGGGAGCACCTCGTTCGGCACGCCCATGGCCAGTAGCGCAAACGGGGTGATGGCTTCAGGAATGTCCAGAATTTTGCGGCAGACCTGCACACGTTCGTCGAGTGGGTAGATCGCAATCCATACACACCCAATGCCAATATCATGTGCCGCAAGTTGCATATTTTGCGCGGCACAGGAGCAATCCTGCGGCCAGAAGCCGGGATAGATTTCTTTGTGTCGATCTCCGCAGACCAGCACCATGAACGTCGATTCCTCCAGCATTTCCGTTCCGCCCAGTTCAGTAAATTGCTTAATAACCGCCGGATCGTCCATCGTCACAAAATGCCACGGGCGGGCGTCGGCTGCCGAAGGGGCGTTCATCGCCGCTTCGAGAATCATGTTTCGTTCTCCCTCCGAGACCGGCTCGGTTGTCCAGGTGCGAATGCTTCTACGCGTCATAATGGCCTTGATTGTTTCCATACTGTTTCCTTTTGTTATCCAAGGAGAATACGAATACACGGAGAGACTGCAAAGGGTTTTTCAGCAAAACCATTGCTAATCAAGCATTTTGCGTCAAATCGTTTTGCATCAACCACCCCGCTCCACTATGTTTCGCCGCTATGTATACAAAGAAACAGAAGGTGGAGGTCGAAATTCTCGATCTGGGCGATAAGAACCAGTGCTTCGGTCGGCTCGATGACGGCATGGGGATCTTCGTGCAGGGCACGGCGGCAGTCGGCGATACTGTGATTGCCGAGATCTTCAAGATCAAAAAGAAATATCTCGTCTCCCGCTTCCGCAAACTAGTTAAACCCTCGCCCCATCGCATCGACCCCGTCTGCCGCTACTTCGGCCTCTGCGGGGGTTGCAAATGGCAGCACATGGACTATGCCGAGCAATTGCGCCTCAAACGCAAACAAGTGCAGGATGCCCTCGAACACATCGGCGGTTTCAAAGAATTGGAATGCGACCCCTGCCTGCCTGCGCCGGAACTATTTGGCTACCGCAACAAGATGGATTTTTCCTTCACCGACCTGCGCTACCTCACCCCCGACGAAATGGATATTGAGCCCGGAGACCACGAAAAGCCGCTCGACTTCGCCCTCGGCTTCCACGCCCCCGGTTGCTACGCCAAGGCCATCGACCTCGACCACTGCGATTTATCGACGGAAGAAATGAATATTGCGCTCAACACCACCCGCACCTTCTGCCTACGCCACAAAGACGAACTCCCGATCTACTCCACCCGCTCGCACACCGGCGAACTGCGCAACCTCGTCGTCCGCAAAGGAGGAAACACCGATGAGTTCATGGTCAACCTCGTCACCTCCACGCACAACCCAAAGCTGATGCAAGAGCTATGCGAAGACCTCAAAGCCGCACTCGGTGATAAGTTAACCACCTTCGTCAACAACACCACCTCGGCCAAGAACACCGTCGCCTTCGGGGAAAAGGAATTCGTACTGCACGGCCCCGGCCATATCACCGACCGCCTTGGCGACTACACCTACCGTATTTCCGCCAACTCCTTCTTTCAGACCAATACCGCCCAGGCAGAAAAACTATACAACCTCATTCTCGAAACAGGCCGGCTCAAACCCACCGACATCGTCTACGACCTCTTCTGCGGCACCGGTTCCATCGCCCTCTTCGCATCCGGCCACTGCCAAAAAGTGCTTGGGGTCGAACTCGTCGAAAGTTCCGTCAACGATGCCCGCGAAAACGCCAAGCGCCACAACGTCGAAAACTGCGAATTCATCAAACTCGACCTCAAAGATATCAAAGACATCCGGCAAGACATGGCCGACTTCGGCACCCCCGATGTCGTCATCACCGATCCGCCGCGCGCCGGCATGAATCCCAAAGCCGTCAAAGCCCTGCTCGAAATTGCACCCCCAGCGATGGTCTACGTCAGTTGCAACCCCGCCTCGCTCGCCCGCGATGGCCAGATGCTCTGCGCAGATGGAAGATACAAGCTGGTCTCCTGCCAACCCATCGACATGTTCCCGCAAACCAACCACGTCGAAAGCGTCGCCCGCTTCGAGCGAGTGGATTAACTATCCGTACTCCACCACATAGAGTCGGTGGGGTACGGGGCTTTTATGACGACACGTTCGCGGGTTGTGGGATGGGTCACTTCCAGCCGGTGGTGATGCAGCGCGATATCTTTCTTTTTCGAAACCTGCTTGGCTCCGTATTTTTCGTCGCCCGCGATTGGGCAACCAATGGCGGCGAGCTGTGCGCGGATTTGGTGATAGCGCCCGGTTTCAAGATCGACTTCAAGCAACGAAAGGTTTTCAACCCGCCTGACAAGGCCATAGCGAAGGGTTGCGCGTTGCGCTCCGCTCGCCTCCTTCTTGCACACCTCTGCCCGGTGATGTTCATGCGAAAGCCAGTGCACCAACTCATCTGTAGTTTTCTCGGGAACGCCTTCCACCCAGGCGTGATAGATCTTCCTGCAATTCCGGGTACGAATATCTTCGTTCAGGCGCGTAAGCGCCTTGCTGGTGCGAGCAAAGAGAACGACACCGCTAACGGCCTTGTCGATTCGGTGCACGGCATTTAGAAAGACGTTTCCTTCCTTGTTCTTATCAACCCGAACCCACTCGCGAGCCCAGTCTTCCATGTTCCGCAGTCCTGTTCCACTGTCCTGCGTCAGCATTCCTGCAGGTTTATTAACGGCGAGCAGATGATTATCCGCAAAGAGAATCATTGAATCCAGTTCAACCGCGTTATATTGGTTTATTCCCATTACTGATTGATCCAGCGGGCCCAGTTCCCGTTGGGGAGGTCGTTGACATCGTCTTTTCCTGTGAGGAGCATTTCACCAGATTCGATTGTGCCGCCGGTGTTATATTGGCGCAGAAGGTTACTCAGCACAGTGGGCGAGAACCCCGGGGTGTGGGAGGTGAGCAGAACAAAGCTGGGATCAGCGGTCAGGACTTGATGCACAAGGTCGAGCGTGATCATGAGACTCTCTTCAATCTTGTATAGCTCGCCTTTTTTTCCGCGCCCGAAGGATGGCGGATCGAGAAGAATACCGTCGTATGTGTTTCCCCGCTTCACTTCCCGCCGAAGAAATTTGATGACGTCGTCGACGATCCAGCGGATGGGTGCCTCCTGCAAGGCATTCAATTCGGCGTTCTCGCGCGCCCATTCGACCATGCCTTTGGACGCATCGAGATGGCAGCAGTGCGCACCACCCTGCGCGGCAGCGAGCGTTGCGCCGCCGGAATAGGCGAAAAGGTTGAGAAATTTCAGCTCCCTTCCCTTTTTCTCTGTTCCAGTTTTAAGCGTCGAACGAATCCATTTCCATAGCTCGAGCGTTTCGGGGAATACCCCGATGTGTCCGAAGTCGGTGGCAGAGAGTTTCATCACCACCCCGCCGATTTCAACCTTCCACGCACGAGGTAATTTCCCGCGACCTTCCCAATTGTGGCCCCCGACACGATCGAAGCGAGCCGTCGCCGTTTCCCACAGGTTGCTGTGCTGCGGTTGCCAGACCGCTTGGGCACAGGGACGCTCCAGCACGATATTGCCATAGCGCTCGAGCTTTTTTCCGTTGCCGCTATCGAGTAGTTCGTATTCGTTTTCCATTATTCCAACCTCAAACCTTTCTGGCCCGATCCTTGAAGGGGTTACGCGATGCACTCCGTGGCGCATGCATCCGGGCATGGGCAATATTTACTAAAATACCCACCATCACCCCCGAGATGACGAGGCTCGAACCGCCGTAGCTGATAAAGGGTAACGCTAGTCCTTTCGTAGGCACGCAACCGGTGACGACGGCAAAGTTGATTAAGGCCTGCATGGTGATCATCAGGGTGATGCCCAAGGCGAGGAAGCGGCCAAAGTCGTCCCGGGCATTAAGCGCAATTTTCAGGCCCAGAATAAAAAGCATGACATACATCATCAGCACCACCAGAGCTGCAATTAAACCCAATTCTTCTCCAATGATTGGAAAAATAAAGTCGGTGTGCGCCTCCGGAAGATAGTGGTATTTTTGCATACTGTTTCCGAAATCGACCCCCCAAAGCCCCCCTGCGGCAAATGCGCGTAACGAGTTGATCAACTGCCAGGCCTTATCCTGTTCATATTTTTGAGGATCGAGAAAGGCGAGGATACGGCTCATGCGTTCGGGGTTCTGGAAGATCAGAATGGTTACACCCAGCAAACCGCTCAGGCCGGTAACCATTAATGGTGCGATGGTTGCGCCGCCGATGAACATCATGAACACGGCAACCGACGATACGAGCATGGTGGTGCCAAAGTCCGGCTCGACCACGAGAGGCAACACAAAGCAGGCAAGAATTCCGAAGGGAACGAGTATCCCGCGTTTAAGCTCGTCGATCCGCCGCTGGTTGCGGGCCAACCACCAAGCGAAGAGTATGATGATGGCGAGCTTTGCGATTTCCGAGGGCTGGATCGTCAGGGGGCCGATACGCAACCAGCGATAACTTCCATTAATCGTGGTTCCAATGCCTGGAATACGTACCAAGATCAACAGGAGAACGGAAATTGCCGCGAGCGGGATGGCTAGTTTTTGGTAGAAGCGGTAGTCGAAGCGTGCTGCTACGCAGGCCAGGCCAAAAGAAAGCGCCAGCCAAATCAGCTGGCGCACCACGAAATAGGAGGCGGCATCATCATATTTTGCCGAGCTGGCGCTGGCCAGCATGAGAATGCCGAGCGTGACGAGTATCAATACGATGCCAATGAACAGCGATAAGGTTTTACGCATCGATACCCGTCTCCCGTTTATTCCGAGATCGGAATACGGAGGCGTTGACCCTCCTTGACGGCCGCTGCATCGGAAATGTTATTCAAGCGCATGATGTCGCTTTTGCTCACTCCATACTGACGGGAAATATCATCGATCGTTTCGCCGGGATAGACGACGTGATCAACTACATGCTCCACTTCCATGGTGGCGGTTTCAACCGGTTCGACCATCGGCGCTGCGGCAAGCGGTGCCGGTGCGGGTTCCGCAGCAGCAGGTTCTACCGGCGCGGGCTCGGTTTTTTTCTTGGTCGTTGATTTTTGTGTGGTTGATGGAACTTTTCCATAACTTGGAATATCGATCTTTTCGCCAGCCACGATCCGGTCGCCCTGAATGTTATTAAGCGAACGCAGGTCGTTGATGCTGACCCCAGCCGCAACCGCGATTCCAGAAAGGGTATCGCCCTTCTGGATCTCATATGATCCACCTCTTTTTATGGACGAGGTCTTGGTGGCCGCACTTGAGTTTGAAGCCCTTTTTCCACCGGCGGGAACGCGCAATTCCTGACCCACGTAGAGAACATCCGGATTCGAAAGGTTGTTCATGGCAATCAGGTTTTTTGTCGTGGTATTAAAATCCACCGCAACCCGTGATAGAACATCGCCCTTCTGAACAATATAGACTTCGGTGCCTGCGGTGCCAACCGGAGCAACATAGGGTTCGACCGAGGTATTGGAACTTTCAACAATCACCGGTTCGTAAACCGACCCGGTTCCGTCATCGGCACCCGGATAGAAGGCTTCTTGAGCCACCTCTTGGGTTGGTGCTGATTTTCCTTTGTGCTGGTGCGACCACGGCCCTCTGTGGTGTGCGCCTGCGCCGCGGCCACTTCCCTGCGATTCCGTGGTAACGCAACCCTGCGACAGGCTAAATGCGCATAGTGCGGCAACGTGAATTCCTAAAACTGCTGCTCCGACCTTCATAATCAAACTCCTTTTCAACTTCGCTCTATCAGTCAACGACTCCGTTTTCATGAAGCATCACCTCCGCCCTGCACCGATTTCTGGAAAAGCGCCATAAAACACGCCCCTCGCTCCTCAAAACTATGAAACTGGTCGAAGCTGGCACATCCCGGAGAAAGCAGTATGGTTTCCCCCGATTTGGCAGCGCTTTGGGCGGTATTGAAGGCTGTTTCCAACGTCCCGCATTCCACGCACAGACAAACCCCGTTCCAAGCTTGGTACATCGCTCGGGATACTTGGCCAACAAGGTATATCCTCCTTACCCGTTCTGCCAGTATTTCTTTTATAAAAGTGTAGTCTGATTCCTTCGGCACCCCTCCGGCGATCAAATGGATATTTTTTCCGCAGGCCTCCAGCCCAACGGCCATGGCGGCTAGGTTCGTGGCTTTCGAGTCGTTAACATAGGCCACTCCCCCGATTTCGCCCACCTGCTGGACTCGGTGCGGCAGCGGTTCAAAGCAACGGGCCGCCCCGGTCGTCACAGAATACGGCACCCCGCAGGCCTGGGCAACGGCGGCCACTGCCGCCCCCGAGCACCCCCCCAGAACCGGGCTATCGAACAACGTCCCGGTCAGATCCAAGACTGACTCGTCGTCGTGAAAAACCTGCCCGTTTTGATAGAAATAGTCTGCCTCTTTCGATAAGCCAAAGGTGGTCCACTCCCGCACCGCGCCGTCCATATCCTGCTCCAACTGCGAAAGGAGGTCGGCGGGAACCAGGCACATATCTCCGGACTGGGAGGAACCGAAGATACGCGCCTTGGTACGCCGATAAATCTCCATGGTTTCGTGGCGATTAAGATGGTTTGGCAAAACATTCAACAGCACCGCAACCTCGGCATGGAATTTCTGAACGGTTTCGAGCTGGAACGAACTGACCTCCAGCACCAGCCAATCCAAATCGGGATTCTCCAATACCACCTCGCAGGCAGGGATGCCGTAGTTACCGCCAATCGCCGCCTTCAACCCAGCCAGCTGAAGCATTTCGCAAATCCACTTCACCGCCGTACTTTTTCCGTTCGACCCCGTCAGCGCCACCGTCTTTCCCCGATGCCGCGACCACCCCAATTCCAGCTCCGAAAGCAACGGAACACCCGCTTCGCGCACCGCGCTAAGCCATGGATGGGAAAGTGCGAATCCGGGGCTAACGATGCAGATCTCGAACGACGTTTCTTCCAGCACTTGAATCAGCTCCGGAAGCCCGGCGGATTCCTCGGCAAGTACGAGAACGGTAGTTTCCTCCGTACGCAACAGCCGTTCAGCGGCCCGACCGCTACGGCCGCACCCCAAAATCAAGGCTGTACTATATTTATTCATCAGCGAATCTTCAGAGTGGCGATGCCAATCAAGGCGAAGATGATGGAGAGAATCCAGAAGCGGGTGACGATGACGGTTTCAACCAGTTCGGGATCGCGATTTTCATCTAACGCGCGCTCTTTCTCGATAAACTCAAAATGGTGGTGAAGCGGTGCGCATTTGAAAACGCGACGACCTTCGCCGAAGCGTTTTTTCGTGTATTTAAAATAGCCGGTTTGAAGGACGACGCTGGCGGCTTCGATCACAAATACGCCGCCAACGATAATGAGCAGAAGCTCCTGCTTGGTAAGGATGGCGAGCATGGCGATGGCGCCACCGATGGCGAGACTGCCGGTGTCGCCCATGAAGATTTTGGCAGGATGGCAGTTGTACCACAGGAAGCCGAGTCCCGCGCCGAGCAACGCACCGCAGAAGACGGTCAGTTCGCCCGTGCCGAGCACGAAAGGAACTTGCAGGTATTCTGCAAAATTATAGTTGCCCGCCACGTAAGTCAGGAATAGGTAGGCCACCGCAGCCGAGTTGGAGCATCCAATCGCAAGTCCATCGAGGCCGTCGGTCAAATTGACCGCGTTCGATGCGCCGACGAGTACGACGACGAGAAAGATGAATCCACCGATCAGGCCCATGTCGAGGATCGGGGTTTTGAAGAATGGAACCATCAGATCGCGGGCGCGAGTCTGCATCTCAGGATTCGACCAGAGCACGGCAAAGACGATCGCCGCCCAGGTGAGCTGGGCGAAAAACTTCATCTTGGCGCTCAACCCCTTATTGCGTTTTATTTTGAGATAATCGTCGGCAAAACCAATAATCCCCATGAGGAAAAATGTACCGAGCGTCAGCCAAACATATAGATTTTCCGTAACCGCCCAGAGTAGTGTGGAACTGCTGGTGGCCGCGATAATCATCAAACCACCCATGCTGGGAGTTCCGACCTTGTCCCCTTTATCCAGCCCGCTGATCCGCCCGTCCGCAACCATTTCCTTAATTTGGAGATCCCGCATTTTCCGGATAAGCCAAGGACCCATCAGCAACGAAATAATGAACGCGGTGGCCGCCGCGCCGAGCGTGCGGAACGAAATGTATTGAAAAAGCCGCAGCGGTGAAAACAGGCCTTCCAGTTGAGTCAAATAATAAAGCATTCCCTACTTCTCCTTAAAATATTCCAAGACCCGCTCGAGCTGCTCGCCCCGCGAGGCTTTCAGTAGCACGCGGTCGCCCGCCTGCAGGTGGTCTTTCAAAATCTGCGCGGCCTCAGCGATTTCCATGGTTTGAAAAATCGATGCCGCGCCTTTGCAAACAATCTGCTGCCCAAGCTCTCCAACCGTGATCACTCCGTCAAGGTTAAGCCCGTCGATAAAGCGTCCGAGCGCTGCGTGTTCTTCCCCGGCGGTCTCTCCCAGCTCGCGCATGCCGCCGACGACGGCCCACTTTTTTCCGCCCCCTGAAAGATGGGCAAACGTCTTTAGATTGGCCCGCATTGAGAGCGGGTTGGCGTTGTAGGCATCGTTGATAAAGTGGACTCCATCCACATCCGATTCCTGCCACCGCATCGGGGGGGGGGCGAACTTGCGCAATCCCGCCTGAATCTCGGCCGGGGCGAGTCCGGTTTCCAATCCAAGCGCGATGGCTCGCAGCGCATTGCGCATGATGTGTTCCCCGGGCAGCGGCATGGCATAACCGAACCCATTGACGTTCAAAGTGGTCTCGCCCATTTTTCGACCCACAAAGTCCGCCACGCCTTCCAGAGAAAGGGTGATCACGCTTGCGGAAGTGCTGCGGCGCATCAGGGCGTACCATTCACTGTCGCGATCAAGAAAGACCATTCCGTTATGAGAAACCTGCTCCAGCAACTTGGCCTTTTCCCGGGCGATGTCTTCTACGGATTTAAAGTTTTCTCGATGGGCGATTCCTATGTCGGTGATCATGCCGATTTTCGGTTGCAGCAGATTGGACAAGGGTCCGATCTCGCCGGCATGATTCATCCCGATTTCAAAAATCCCATGGCAGGCATCCTGCGGCATATCCAGCATGGTGAGAGGCAATCCGATATGGTTGTTGTAGTTTCCGGCCGTGCGGTGGGTCTTGCCCCGCATGGACAATACATCGGCGCACATTTCCTTGACGGTCGTCTTGCCGACGCTGCCTGTAATTCCCACCACCGTGCCGATCCATTTCTTTCGATAGCTCCCCGCCATGGTTTGCAACCCTTTGAGCGGATCAGGAACGCATAGCACCGGATTATCTTTCCAATGAAAACGCTCATGAATCAGTGCGCCAGATGCTCCTTTTTCGAAGGCTTGCTTCAGGAAATCATGGCCATCAAAATTCTCCCCCTGAAGTGCGATGTATAGATCGCCGGGCTTGAGAGTGCGGGTGTCGTGCGAGATTCCGGTGATAGGAACTTCGGGGATTCCGTTTTCCCAAAGCTTGGAAACCCACTGCGACAATTCTCCTGCTCGAAATTGCGGCATCAACCCAGAATCTCCCTGATTGTTTCACGGTCGTCGAATGGAACAATGGTTCCCCGCACTTCCTGATAGGTTTCGTGGCCTTTCCCGGCCACCAGCAGGATGTCTCTGCGCCCCATGGCCCGGATGCTGCTTTCGATGGCTTCGCGTCGGTTCAGCACCACCTCGAATCGCTCTTGGTCGGTAAAGCCCTCGATGATATCGGAAACAATTGCGCCCGGTTCTTCGTTGCGTGGATTGTCGGATGTGATGAAGCTATGATCCGCCAGCTCAGCGGCCACCTGCCCCATCAACTTGCGTTTTCCGCGGTCGCGCCCTCCCCCGCATCCAAAGACGAGCAAGAGGCGGCCCTTACAAATTTCACGGAGGGTGGTTAGCACATTCTTGAGGGCATCGTCGGTGTGGGCATAGTCCACGAATACCTTTTTGTTCTTGCGATTCGGCACCAGCTCCAGTCGCCCCGG
>JAOZKS010000555.1 GCA_029935255.1 Pontiella sp. | reverse complement strand
ACGATCAGGGCACCGATCGATTCTTCGTCGTCATTGCACAGTACGGTGCCCTGTGCCTGGATCTGCTTTTCGGTTTCACCGATCAGGGTCATATCCATCGACAGGGGTTTCTGCGAGCCGAGTACCGCTTTGATGAACTCTTGCAGGTTCGCGAATCGAATGATCTGTTGAACCAGTTCGCGTTTGACGGCCTTGTGATCCACCCCGAGGATTTTCCCGGCAATGCGGTTCATATGGATGATGCGCTCGCTGCGGTCGATCGCCAACACGCCTTCGTCCATGCTCGAGAGCACGGCTTGTTGTTCGTTTCGCTGTTCGCTGAGGGTGGACAGTGTGTTGCTGAGTTGTCCCGACATGCTGTTGAGTGCTTCGGCCAGCTCGTCGAATTCGAGGGCTTGCTGTCGTGGAATACGGTGGTTGAAGTCGCCCTCGGCAAATTTCCGGGCGGCCAGTCCCATGCCCAGAAGCGGGGTGGTGATGCGGCGCACGACGAGAATGCAGACGCCCATCGCCAGAAGCCCGGTCAGGAGCGCAGCGATCACGACGCGCTTCATCATGGTGTTGAGTTCGCCTTGGATGGCGGTCATGGGAAGGGCTGCGCGGACGGCGCAAAGGAGGGTTCCATCTGGGTTCTTGAGCGGCACGGCGATATACATCATCTCCTGTTTAACCGTACGGCTGTAGCGGCGGTGGATTCCCATGGTTCCGTTGAGTGCCTGACGAACTTCCGGCCGGTCGCCGTGGTATTCCATGGTTGCGGGGGTCTCGACTGAGTCGCCCAGCACCGTGCCGTTGGGATGGATGATGGTGAAGCGCGTGCTGGCGGATTGACCGAGCTTCTTGCACAGCGCATCAATGGCTGCGTTGTCCTTTTGCTGGACGAGCGGGGCGCTGGGTTCGCTCAGCAGCAAGGCGCGGGTATGGATGTCGTTTTCCAAGGTTTTGAAATACAGGTCGGACATCGAGTGGAAGGCATAGAAGGACACGGCGACAATCGCAACAGCCGTCAGGATCCAATAGGAAGGCAACAGCAACCAGAAGAGGTGCCTCTTCTTCATTCCGATTCCTTAAACCGGTAGCCGATACCGCGCACGGTTTCAATGAAGACTCCGGCCTCCCCCAGCTTTTTGCGCAGGCCGACAATCTGGACATCGACGGAGCGGTCGGTGACCGGATAGTCCTCCCCGTGGACGGCGTCCACAATTTGGTAGCGCGTGAAGACGCGGCCGGGCTGGCCGGCCATCAGTTGCAGCACCTTGAACTCCGTAAACGTCAGCGTCAGCTCCTTGCCTCCGAATTCAACCTTGTGGCGATCCGCATCGATATCGATGCCATGGATGGAAATGATTTTATCGTCGAGGGATTGTTCGACCTTGATTCGCCGCAAGGCGGCCTTCACGCGGGCGAGCAGCACGCGCGGGCTGAAGGGTTTGGTCACATAGTCATCCGCACCTAGCTCCAGGCCCGCAACAATGTCGGCCTCCTCCGAGAGGGCGGTCAGCATAATGATCGGAATCCGCGCGGTCTTTGGATCGGCCTTGACCAGCTTGCAGACTTCCAGCCCGTCCGCACCCGGCAGCATGATGTCGAGCAGGATCAGGTCAGA
>JAOZKS010000182.1 GCA_029935255.1 Pontiella sp. | reverse complement strand
GCATAGGCAATGCCATCGCAGATTTTTAGATATAGGTTGAGCAGGGTGTTCAGCGAATAGTCGCGTTTATAGGTTTCATCGCCATCGCGCAGTTTTTGGATGACCTCCTTGAGGCTGTCCCCGGGAATCAGTTCCATGGTGAAGAAAGGAATTCCTTCTGAATCGAATTCCATGTTGTGAACCGGAACAATGTAGGGGTGTGCCAGGTTGGCCTCCAGCTGCGCCTCGCGCAGGAATTGCTCCTGATCTTCCTTGCTTTCCGCCTGTACGGCCCGTGCCATGGCCACCTGTCGGTTCAGACGGCGGTCGTAGACCCGGGTGATGCGCTTTTCGCCCCCTTCGGCAATAAGCCCCAGTTCTTCATAGCGGTCTGTACTTGTGTCCAGCGAGTTGAGGATCGGGAGCAACGACTCCTCCTCTTCGGCGGGAAGGTTCCGCGATTCCTCATCGTAGAACCCAAGCAACCGTTCGTCCTGTTTCCGGAACTCTTCTTCTAGTTCATTGTTCGGTGGGTTGTCCATTTTACTCCTGCAACAGGTTTTGAGTTCTCACTATCCGTCGTTTGAACCGTTCACTCCGTTCTCTATTTTCCCGTGCAAAATTATCTACGTTGCGCTTCGGCTTGTTTTTATGCACTTTTCTTCAACGCAAAGTCGCGGAGAACGCTGAGTCTCGCAAAGAACCGCTCTTTGCGAGCCTTCGCGACCTTTGTTTCTTTGCGTTTAAAACGCCCCTTATGTTCATGTTAATAATTTTAGACTCCTAAGCCTCGCAGAGAATTCCCTTTGCGCTCCTTAGCATCTTTCGTGTCTTTGCGTTGAGTTCTTTTGGTTGCGGCTCATCCGCGCTATTTGCCTGTCGGAGCTCTATTCCAGCTCTTCGCGCAGTTGTTCGATTTCAAGGACAAGCCTTTTTTTAACGCGGTTCCGCAGGCGGTAGACCGAGTTTTCCTGAAGATCCAGTTGGTCGGCAATCGCCTTGACCTCCAATCCCTGGAGGCTAAGTCGGAAAACCTGGATGGCCTGACCGGAAAAGAGGGATTCTATATTATCCAGTGCCAGGTTGGTGATGTGGAGTTTCCATTCCTTTTCGGCAATTCGGTCGATTTCCGGCAGGCGGATCGCCTTGAGGTAGGAGAGGGTGGCATCCTGCTCCGCTTTTTCCAGGCGCTTGGCCTCGCGAACCCGTTTGCGGATAAAGTCGGTGACAAAGTTTTTGGTGATGGTGGACAGCCAGCTGCGAAAACGGCGAATTTGTTCCACATCGGTGTTGGGGAGCTTATTCCACATGTGGAACATCAATTGCTGAACCAGATCCTCGGCATCATGGTCGGAAATATTCATGCGCCGGACGATGGAATAGATATAGCCGCGGTAAATTCGGACAAAATCTTCCCAGGACCCTTCGTCGTGCTGGTTCTTGACTCGTTGAATCAGCGTTATCCGGGTGCGGTTCGGATCGGTATCCTGTTGTGCTGGATCGTTCTTTTCCATCGCGGTTGTAAGCTTATCAAGCTTCTATATCACTGGCCGGAACTATGCATGAAACAGAGCGTATGCCCAATCTATTAAACCCGCAATCTATCGAGGGAAAATAGAGTGTTGTAGGGAGGGGTGACGGCCTCCTCGACCCGCGTAGGAAGGGTAATCATGCAGAGCGGGCTCCTCCAGCGGGGTGGTCCCCCTCCTGCCAGAGTAGAAGAATCCATACACAGGGCGGCCCGCGTCGTTGCGGGCCGCATTCGCGGCCAAATAGATCAATAAATACTAACGATGTTAGATCAATTCAAAAAAAATGCGGAAAAGTGTCCAATACGGTGATTTGAGATTCGGCGATGCTAATGGCAGTCGTATTAATCGTGGATGGAGAGTCCACTTATAACCGAGGAGAGGAAAATGAAGAGGTTACTTACAGCATTACTGATGGTGGGAATGGTTTCCGCCGCATCAGCCGTGATCAATACGGACTTTATGGCGCCGGACTACGAGGACGGAAACATTGCAGGTCAGCAGAGCTGGCTGGACTTACCGCTTACCGGTGGATTTTCGTTTGAAGTCAGTACCAATTCACCGGGCGTGGCCGACACCGCGCCGTATGCGGCCGATTTCAATACGGGTGCTGGCACCAACGGGCATTATGTCTATCTGAATTCCTCAATGGATAATCTGGACGACGACGAGTGGTCCGGAACCTTGGACTTCTCACTTTCCACCTCCGCGTATGCAGGAACCAATATTGCCGTTTTCTCCGGTGCGCAGACCTTCTTTCAAATTGGTTTAACCGATACGGTAACCAATAGGCTCACGGCGTCAGATGTCACCATGCAACTTCTCCAGAAAGAGGACGAGATGGATGTAACGCTGAGTAAATCAGGTCGGTTTCGTACCCTGGGCAGAATTACGAATGCGGAGATGGGCTGGAATCCAAATACGCCGACCAACACTCCTGATTTTCAGACGGATGACCTGCGTTTGACCTGGACCATTCGCAAGACGCGCACGGACGAAATCTATTCAGCCGTTGCTGTAATTTCCAACCTGCTCACCGGAGCATCTACGGTATTTGATCCCGACCTGTTCGGAGATGATCCTAACTTGAACTATGCTACGTTTAGTAACGTCTATCACTCGACGAGTGTGAATTTGGCGATGGGGCACCATCCTGATGCCGATGAGGACGGAGATGCCTCATTGGTCCATATTGCGCTTGATTCGCTGATCGTGGACCAAACCAGCGGCAATGTTCCTGTTCTTGAAGCGCCGGTTCTTTCGGCCTCCGGCGGAAATAACTTGGTCGATCTCAACTGGAGCTCTTCTCTCGAAGCCACCAGCTATGTCGTTAAGCGGGGAACCGTGCAGGGTGGTCCCTATGGAACCACCATTGTAACAACCAATGCCGCGGGAAGCTATACCGATGCCTCGGCACTCAACGACACGACCTACTACTACATCGTGACCGCCAAGGAAACCGGAGCGGCAGACGTCGATTCCAACGAAGTTTCCGCTGAACCGCAGGCGGCTGCAACCGGATCGATTGTCGACACCACCTTCATTACCAGTGAAGGTTATGCCAACGGCGATCTGAACACTCAGGACCGCTGGCTGACTCCGGCCGAGACCAACCTCCCGGCTTTCCATGTTACGGATGCGGGTGGAGTGGGCTTTGCCGATTCCGAGCCTTACACCAATAGCTTTAATAATGTGCTTGGAAACAACATTTACTACAACCGCCTGATGTCCAACAATGTGGGCGACGAGTGGACCGGTTCCGTCGTCTTCCAGCTTAAAACAGGGCCATCGGATGGCCAGGTGATCGAACGGATCATTGATGTCGATGGAACTCTGGTTACCACCAACCATACGGTGTCTGCGATTGGCGCGAATGAAACCTTTAAGATTGGCCTGACGGCTGATCCGAGTTCCGGGTTGGAGTTCAACGATGCCGACGATATCTTTGTGGTGGTTCGCCATCAGATTGGCGGTCGGCTCGACTTCCAGTTTAATATGAATTCCAACAAGGACAACATGTTTGGGCAGCTTGCCACGGATGAGGCGGGCTGGGATCCAAACTGGGAAGAAGATGTGGTCGGCGGACCGGATTTCGAAACCGATCCGATCACCATGAACTTTACCATTCGCAAGCCCTCCACCCCGACGGGAAGCTATACGTGCTGGGGCGAAGTGATTGCCAACGGGGTCACCAATTCCTTAGACGGAGTGCATGAATATGCCGATTCGACCGATGCGTTTGATGCCGAATTTATTTACCTTGCAATGGGCATCGACCACGAGGCCAGTGAACACAAGGCGCTGGTGGCCACCAATGGTCTTGCGATTGACGATCAATATGAGGGTGATCCCTTAACGGTGCAGATCGATTCTTTGAGCTTTACCAAGGCAGAGGATCAGGATCCAGTGCAGATTGTTCCGGCCAACGTGGTTTCGGATGTTGCGGATGGAACCGTGATCCTTGAATGGGATGCGTCGGTTGAAGCAGTGGGCTATATTGTCCGTCGCTACTCCGCCTACTCGGGTGGAATCCCAACGATCGTTATGGGGTCTACAGACGTGCTGACCTTCACGGAGACCGGCCTGACCGGTGGAACCACCTACTTCTACACGGTGGCCGCCGACTATGGTGTATACGGTGAGGCTGAAACTGCGATCATTCCAGTGCGTCCGCTCGGTAAATCCGATGTGCTTTCGTGGGGACTAGGAGGAGAGAACATAGGTGGCGATAGTAATCTTATTTTCGATGCTCTTCTCACCAATGGGGTTGAAAACCGAGTGTCTAGCGGAACGGGTGGCGCTTTTTACGAAACCGATGCTGTTGTTGATATCAGTGTTTCACCGCTCCTATACGGGGTTGCGCAGGGACATGGAGGAACCGGCGATGTATTCTCTAAGCTTAAGCTGGATAGTCATACGCCGGATCGCTTGCAGATCCGAAGACAGAACGATGGATTTATAACGGCTCTGGTCTATATGAAACAGGCCGATTTCCCCGGGGGATCGGCTATGAACCTGACGGACGGATCCTCCTACAGCATGGAATGGACGTTCACGAATCTAGCGGGTGATGGAGGCTTTATTGCCATCAAGAACGGCTCCCAGTGGTACATCAGCGCCACCGAGATATTGGCTGACGCAACTACGAGTTTTTCAGATCTAAACTTGTTGACTTGGGCTCCGATCACAGAGGCGACTCTGGATTCCACCACCGTCATGGCTGCCACCGGGCCATATGCTGTTCAGGTGCTGGATAATGTGGTTGCGCTTGGCTATTTCCTGGACGCAGGAATTGCAACTCGCATGGTTTCGTTCAGATTGTCCGAAGGCGAATCAGCCACTCCGTTGCAACTGTGGACGGATGGATTCAACATCTACAACGATGATGCCGTCGGAACCAACGACTACGATGGCGATGGCGTCAACAACGTACACGAGTGGGGCACGCTGGGCGATCCTGCCGACGTGAATGACAACGGAAAGCAGACCCGTCAGCTGGGTGTGGATGGAACCGGAACCAATCTGGTCTACGTCTATCCTCGTCTGGAGAGCGCAACGCGCCCGACCTACACGGTCCTGGATACCGAGAATCTGGTCTATACAGCTTTCGCGGAAGCCACCGACGTGGTCGAAGATGGGGTTGGCCTCTGGAACGCGAGCAATCCAGATCTGGGGCTCAATGCGGTCACCAACCTGGTGCCGATCGACGTGAACGCGAAGTTCATCGGTCTGGAAATCACCGAGTAGGGTATGAATCATCAACTCCCGAAGCCTGCACGGGCTTCGGGTTTTTGACTTTGTTAAACAAATAAAAGGAGAAACATATGAAGACAGGAAAAATAATTACTGCGCTAGCGGTTACGGCCTTGGCCGTTGCGACAACGCAGGCCGCTGACATCTCGAAATGGACGGGCGGAGCGAATGGAAACTGGACGAACACCGCAAACTGGAGCGCCGGTGTTCCAGGAGGCGCCAACCCCACCTACGTTGCCCGTTTTGATAACGATGGCGAGGGAGCTATTGTTGATAGCGTTGCGGCAGGTGCTGTTAATAGGTTGGAAATTGGACGCCGTTCGGATTCGGGTGTTCTGGCAATCAACACGGGGGGAGAGCTTACCGTTAATCAGTTCCGTATAGGTGCGGATAATGATGA
>JAOZKS010000181.1 GCA_029935255.1 Pontiella sp. | reverse complement strand
GATTATGGAATTCCACGAAAAATGCTCAATCGAACGTGAGGATTATTGGAAACCTCCGCTCCCTGATTTGGACAGGAAAAGGTGTCCGTGTATAGATCTATAAATTTTGTACGAGCTGCTCCTTCCACCTCTTTATCAGCACATAGGCGCAGATTTTCCTCCGTCCACTACTTTTCCGCCGCCTTTAAACGCGAAACAGGTGTCTCACCGCGCCAGTTTCAAAAGGTGAAGGGTAAAATGCTTTAGCCGTCGAACTGAACGCGATGCCATTCCTGTCCGTCGAAAACCCATCATGTCTCTGCCCGATCCAGCGCCAAATACCGTTGCACCAGAATGCCGCTGACGAGAAACAACAGGCCAATGAGGGTTGCAGACTGTATCGGTTCCTTAAGCGCAAGCTGGATCCAAAGCAAGGATAGGAACGGTGCAAGAAAGATGAGCTGGCCAATTCGGGCCGTCGATGTGCTTAGCTGCAATGCCTTGAGCCAAAAGAAAAACGCGAAGGCAATTTCAAAAAGGCCAATATACAGCATCGCCCCGGCCCCCCTCATGGTTGGGATTTCCAATTCAGAGAAAAGGAGGACGGCCACCAACAGGTAGACGCTGCCAAAGGCGAGATTCAGAATCAACTTCACGATGTCATCGCCATCGGTTCGTACATTGAGTATCCAGTACAAGGCCCAGATGAGCGTACTTCCCAAAGCCAGGGCATCCCCCACCCCGTTGGTAAATTTTAGTTGGGACAAATCTCCCTGCGTCGCGATGATCAAGATTCCAAAGAAACTGATTCCGAGCGCGACCCACTCTCCTTTTGCAACCTTCTGCCCCAGCAAGGGAATGGACAGCAAGACCAAAACCACAGGCCACAGATAGTTGAGCGCCATGGCCTCCTGGGCGGGCAGAATGGAGTATGCCTTGAGCAGGATGGCGTAATACAGAAATGGATTTAAAAACCCCAGCAGGGCCGCGTGCTTGAGCTCTGCAAAACCAACCGCTCTCAAGCAAGATCCTTTCCCCTGCAATAGGGCAAGGCAAACGAGACAAACCACCGAAACCAATACGGCTCCGAACATCAATTGAAGACCATCCATCTCGCGCAGTCCAAACGAAAATGCCGTCGCACTGGTCGACCAGAACACCACGGCCACCAGTGCAAAAAAGACCGCCAAGTTCCGGGGGCGCATCGGATTCACCGCTCAACTCCGTCGTCCAGCACCAGAACCGGCAGGGAAAGTTTCCATCGAATGGCTGAAAGCCGAATGGCCAGAGTGATGCAAACGGAGATCGTCACGGCCAGCGGACCGTATCCAAAAAGGTGGACGAGCAGCGCCAGAATGCCAGCCCCGCAGAGGCTCGCCGAGGCATAGATTTCCCGGCGGAAGATGAGCGGAATTTCATCGGCCAGCACATCGCGCACAATACCTCCGACCACGCCCGTGGTGACCCCCATGATGATGGAAATGCTATACGACTGCGTGACCTCGAACCCCTTCTGAAAACCAATCACGGTAAAAAGCGCCAGCCCGCCGGCATCGGCATACATCATCACCTTCGGTGCCGGTCTCCGCCAGCGCCCCATAAAAAACGTTCCTGCCGCCGCAGTGGCGGCCACCCAGAAATAGTACGGTGCCGAAATCCAGAAAACCGGATGGGAACCCAGCAAAAGATCTCGTACCGTGCCCCCGCCCAGCGCCGTGACACAGCCGATGACCACCACTCCAAAAAGATCCATGCGCTTGCGTCCCGCAGCCAACGCTCCGGCAATGGCGAAGAACACCACGCCCGCCAGATCAAATAAAAGGATGGAGGTATTCATATTCGACCTCTTGTGCTTCGCTAAAACTTTACCTCAATCACAGCGGGATCATTCAACTTGCCCGCCTTCAGCCCCTTGAAGCTTTTTCCATCAACCTCGACGGTATAGGTTCCCTTTTTGAATACCTTGGGCTGAAAGGTGCTGCCGTTGATACGCAAGGCATAGATCCATTCACCGGTTGATTCGTCGATCACTTTGATTACGGGATTTTGTTTTCCGGTCACCTTGATGGTGGGTAGATGCGCGACGGCCTTGCGGCCGTAGTTATCGGTCTGGTCGATGGTGACCGGCCAACCGGGATAAGGATTTCCGTTTCCAGTGGTGGCATAGCGCGGCCAGTTGCTCATCTCGATCTTGCGGGTGGATGGGTTGAAACGGATAATGCCATAGCCGGGCATCCGATCATGCAGACCGGCGGGTTCATGAGCACTCGGCTCTCCGCCGGGATTGGCAACCGCATGCAGGGTTACCTTGTTTCCCCAGCCATCAAGAAAATCGCCCATGTCCTTTGTCATTCCGGGTGTCCGGTTTTGACCGGTCTTGATCGGCTTCCATGAACGCGGGAAATAGTTGGCAATCGAGGGAACGCAGATGCTCCATCCGCTATCCCCCCAATCATCCACGCCGTGCTGGGCGGTGGTGGCGAGGTGCTGGTCGCCGCCAATCATCAGCGTGAATCCTTTACGCAACGCTTTCAAGGCCTTGTTGCGACCGGGGATGGGCCATCCATTGGTATCGGGGTCCTGTTCAATTCCTCCGCCCTTGGTGCGCCATGTATGAAGTTGGGAAAAGACGGTCGCCGTGAGCGAGGCCTTCATCGTTGCGCCATCGCTCCAGTCGCGGGTCCAATCTTCGATAAAGTCGAGCTGACGCTCGCCCAGCAGAATCATTTGGTCGGGATCGCCCGACCGGGCCTCCTTGGAATCGGGGCCAACCTTAAATTTTCGATCTTCAAGAACGGCAAAGCTCATGGAGCCCCAGTTGAGCGCAGTGAAGTAAACTCCAATGCCTTGGTGGACGGGATCGGGATCAACAGGGTCCGGCAAGTTGGAAGTTTGGGTATGCTCCACCATGCGAACAAAGTCGGCAGGCGCGGTATAGCCGCCATCGTTCTGGCGCTTGGCGGCACGACCGCCCTGCCCCCATAGATTGCCTTGGAACACATCGTGGTCGTCGGGGATGCAGACGGTGGGAATGTCGCAGGTCAGATCACGGAAGGCCCATAGATAGAGATACCATTTATAGAGATAATCCAGCTCGCGTGCGCGGCCATCCGGGAAGGACGGACTGGCGGATTCATAGACTTGATCGCCCGAAAAGAAGAGTAGGTCGGGTTCCTGTGCCACTACGTTCGTGCTGAGGTCCGCATGTGGAAACCATGTACCCTTGATCCAGTCGCCCTTGCGGTCTTTCGTGTATCGCCCCCCGGCACTCACCGAACGGGAAAGGTTGTGGTTCCCGGTAAAGCCTGCAACCACGAATTCCTGTTTTTCACGGGGGTTGCTGCGCAACGTTCCCGACCACGATTGTTCACCCTCGATGGATTTGGGCGCCGTCACACGATAGGTCACGGCTCGGGTATCATCCCAATTCGTCACGTGGAATACCGCGGTGTAGGATGAAGGGTCAACATCCGCAGTGGCGATCGTTTTCCACTCACTCTCCTCCTTGATTTCGAGGGTGGCCCCCTGCCGACGGCTCTCGGGAAGCGGCGCCATTTGGGCCGACATTTTCAGGGTTCTGCGACTAATGGTGTACTGCGTTCCGATCACAGGCCCCAAAGTGCGGTCTTCATGGGAAACAAGGCGTTCACCGGAGCCTTTCCAATGGTTGAAGCCGTAGTGGGCGATGGATTTTCTTTGCAGGCCGGGGTCGGCGGTAAGCGCAACATTTCCGAGCAGTCTTTCCGCAGGAACCAATGCGGAGATTTTACTGATCACCGCTCCGGTTCCATCCTTGGCCCGAACCGAAATTTTCCACTCAGTTGAAGAGGACTTCATGGCCGAGCAAGAGAGCGTTACCGTCTTGAATTCAAAACCGGAAGGCTTTTGCATGTCCATCGCCAGCGGGTCCGTTTCAAAATAGAGGCCGGTTTCGTTGTCGTGAATAAACGTGCGCCCGAGATGGTTGATCCCCACAAAGAGCCCCGCACCCGCCCCCGGCGTTTGGTGAATCAATGCGGCAGCGCGGTAGTCCATCTTTCCGTTGCCTACCCCCAGCAGGAAGCCGGCGGCTCCATCGGGCTGGTTTGAAATCTCGGATTCGATGCGCCCGATTTCAACGGACATCTCGAACGCGACCCCGTTCCCTGAAAGATCCTGATCCAGCAGGTATAGAGCGCGGAGAGGAAGATTGCGGTTGGGGACGCATTCCAATCGGCCATTCTCAACGCGCCAGTCCTGCAAGCGGTTGGCCCAGAGATCCGCGCCGGCCCAAACCTGATTAGGCGTATCGTCCCACGTTTTTTCAAAGGAGGCCGACACCGTCAGGGCTACGCTCGATGAAATTAATACACAACCGATCATCCATTTATGGTTCATTGATCGTTCTCCATTTTGTAAAAACTAAATCCAGCGCATTTCGTGCGGATTAAGCTCGAGGGATCGGACGTTTCCATCGCCATCGGTAAAATTCGTCGTCTGAGGCTCCGCCGTGTGGTTTGCAACGGCCGTGCATCCGGCTTCAACGTAGTGAGCGCAGTCCGTATTCGGATTATCACACACCCATGTATCGAGAACGCTCTCTTTGCCGGCCGTCCAGGCGATGGCGCGCAGCAGCAACCGCGCGTTGTCGAGGTTGTAAGGCAATTCGGAAAGATAGACCCCGCGGCCTTTGGCAAACCCATTGGCTGAAAGCTGTATGTGGCCGAGTTTTGAAATCGAAAGGATTTCCGCGGAGTCCGATGCAGAATAGACGTAACTAATTCCATGACCCAATTGAATATTCTCCGCCCCCCCTTTGGTGATGAAATGCGAATCGGCAAGCTTTAGCGGACGAGCGGCGGCCATGCAACTTTGTCCGATCTCTTTCTGGATGCCGAGTACATCTTCGAGCTGAAAATAGCGGCCTTGATGCTGGTGGCCGGAGGGATCGGTAATCCCGATCAAGCCGCCGCCTTCGGCAATCCACTTGCGCACGGGGACGATGATTGAGGGGTCGGCCCACTCGCGCCCTCCGCTCCATGCCGTATCGCCGGTGCCGGCGTTGATGAGCACATCCACATCGGCGGGAACGCCACCCTCCCGGATTTCATCGAAACTCAGGAAGCTGACTTCGACCGGCAGGCCGGAGAGGCATTCGAGCATGTTGGACCCCGCAATGACGGTGACGTCCGGACGCTTGTCCAAAAACTTTTGGTGCGGATTGGTGTAGTTGATCCACGCCCGCAACCAACCCCAACTGCTGAGTACGGCCACTTTGATCGGAAGACGTTGTGAAAGCTCGCCGTTGGTGCGTTCGCGGAGATCGCGAAACTCGTTGCAGAGCTCGACCACCTGCTGGACAAAGTCAGGAAACTTGGCGGCAAGCGTCAGGTAGCCGCCATAGCCAATACGGTCGACCGGCATGCGCAAGAGCGCCCGGCGAATCTTCATCCAGTTCTCGAGCGACTCCCCGGCGGGGTCGCCATCGTCGTGGAAGACATCGGGAAAGAAGTAGGGATAGAGGCGGATCTCTTTCACCTGCGGTCCGGGGGTGTCGGCCAGACGGCGCAGAGCAACCCCATCCTCGACGGCACCAATGTTGATGTCGATGCCGATTTCCTGATAGGAAGGATGGTAGAATTCCGCACCGATCCAGTGGTCGCCCCAGAAGATCCCCGCCTGTTTTCCGGCGGCATGCACTTTCTCGAC
>JAOZKS010000554.1 GCA_029935255.1 Pontiella sp. | reverse complement strand
ACCAAGACAGTCAGTAATTAAGGTCTGGATTGCCGAGCGTCTCGATCATGCACACATTTAATAAATTCTAACCAATAGCTCCACTTTACGGTGAACAACGCCCGATTTTGAAGGCAACATTTATGAGCACCGAAAGTAAGCTTTAACGTCTGGAATTATAAAATAAACGCTTGCGCCAAAAGTATCACTTAAGTATCATATTTTTCATGAAAACGGAACTTGTAACCACATTAAAAAGACAGGCAACACAGATCCTTTCCGATCTCCACAGCTCGGGGGAACCGGTTTTGATTACAGAACACGGGAAGCCGTCGGCCTATCTGGTCGATGTCGATTCGTTTGAATTCATGCAGGGCAGAATGCAGATTCTTGAAGGGATTGCACGGGGTGAACGTGCAATCTTTGAAAAACGAACCTACACACAGGATCAAGCAAAGCGAAAGATGACAAAGTGGCTCAGTTAGTATGGACGGAGCCAGCACTGATTGATCTGGACGAGATTGCCGAGTACATTGCTCTGGATGATCCACTGGCTGCGTCAAACTATGTTCAAAAGGTTTTCGACCGAACCGAGCGTCTTGCAATTTATCCAAAATCGGGGAAGCGTCCTACAGAACTCCCACGCACGCCCTACCGAGAAATTGTGGTTCCACCTTGTCGTATTTTTTACCGAGTGGAAGAGGACTTGGTGTTGATATTATATATGATGCGTTCTGAACGATTGTTGCGCCCGTTCCTATTGGATAGAAGGAACCATTAAAGATGTTTTTCCAACAAGGAGATTGAGAATCGACGAGGTACAACGCCGGTTTCTTCGTGCCAAACATTTTACGCCGCGCGTCTCATCTCAAACGTTCGCTAGGAAAAAATGAAAAAGATGAGTAAACAAGTATTTCTATGCGTTAGCTAGCACCTATCTATTGAGCCATCTTACAGGCGCGGGCATAGATGCCGATGACGTCTTGCGTGCAGTTAATGATGATTGCTTCCACCTCGTTCGCGATGGTGCCTTCGCTGACGGCATTGTACTGATTCGGCATGTACTGGCTGAGTAGCGACAACGAGATTCCACTTTCCTTGAGATTGGCAACCAGCTTCGCAACAGCCGCCTGGATTTTTTCGTTTGGCCAGTAGTAGCGCGAGCGGTCGGAGAAACTGTACTTGCGTTTGTACGCCTGCTCTACTTTAGAGCCCGGGTAATATTTCTGCCAATACTTGGGCTCTTCGAGCATCACGGCTTCAATCACTTCACGCAACTTGGAGGTTTCAATGCCTTTCGGCGCGAGCATTTCTTCTTCGATCATCGCGAGGGCAAACAACGCTTCGCGGTAGCCGAAGGTCAACCACGGGCCAACCTTGAGGATGCAATAGTGGTCTTCCACCAGCTTGGTCAGACCGGTTTCGGACTGGTAATCGGTGGAGTGCGCTTCGTAGACGAAACGATCCTGCTTCATGATCTCTTCGCTGAGGCCCTGGGCCGCCTCGCGGTTGTAGTGGAACACCTGGTCATCACCAAACTCAACACCCGGTTGAACAACGACTCCATAGACGCGGCTCCATGCATCGGAAAGTCCTGCCGCCTCAAACGCGGCCTTGGTGACTTCGATGGTTTTGA
>JAOZKS010000180.1 GCA_029935255.1 Pontiella sp. | reverse complement strand
CACTCGCAACAAAGTGGAGAGTGATAATGAGCGAGAGCCTGAGGTTTACGTGCCGTCAAAATCGAATTCTAAAAACCCTTAACTTAGTGCCATTCCTATCGGAACCCCTTTCTGCCATAAAATTCCCAGAAGAGCCTGTTATTTTGTGTTTTTTGTGCGCCCTTATGGCCATTCCTCTCCAAGCTGCGCCACGTATGGTATGCGATGCACCGAAGTATGATTTTGGATCGGTGATTGGGTCGGAGAAGATTACGCATGAGTTTATCCTGTCGAACCGGGGCGATAGCCCGGTGGTGATCTCGAAGATTAAGAATTGTTGCGGTGTGCAATCCTCCATTACCCCGATGGAGATTCTTCCGGGATCGAATGTGGTGTGCAAGGTGGTGTTCACCACGCGCAACCGCTACGGCCCGCAGGACAAGCAAATCCTGATTGCCTCCAATGATCGGCAGCACCCGTACTTCGAATTAAAGATGGTGGGTACGCTGCTAAAGCCGGTTGAGTTTTCCCCGCGTCTGGTACGTTTTGGAACGTTGCTGCCTGATAGTGAGATTAATCAGACGATTACGGCGACGAATCTATTGGAGAAGCCGGTGGTGCTGGAGTCGGTTGATTCAAAGATCAAAGGGATTGAGGCGATTGTTGTCGGGCTTGTTGATCCTTCCGCTCGTCAATGGAACGTCCATCTTCGTTCTTCCGAGCCATTGCCTGTCGGGAAATTGAACGGGCAGATTCAGCTCAACTTTTCATCGGGTTCGGTTATGGTTCCTGTGGTTGGAACCGTGAAACCAATCCTTCAGGTGGTGCCGGAGCAAATCCAAATTTCTTCCCAGTCGACCCGTGAAATTGAAAGGCTCGTCATGGTGCGCAGTAGTGATGATCGAGCTTTCGAGGTTCTCTCTGCAAAACTTGTGGACTCTATGGGTTCGGTAAAGATTAAAAAACTGACCGAAAGCCGCTGGCAGTTCCGGGTTCGCCTTGTACCTTCCAGTGTTTCCCCAAACACCTACTTAAAGATTGAAACATCCGGTTCGGGGGCATCGAACATCCGTATTCCAATCCATGCCCGAGGTAAAGCATGAGTTGCGCTCTGTGATCCCCATTGCTACTAAACGAGTACGGATCTATTGATCCGGTTCGATGATGTCGTACACCTGCTGCGGGGATAGGTGGTTGGCTTCGGCAATCTCGCTTAATGTGGCTTCGGCGGAGATCGATTCAAGTTTAGCGGTCGCCAGGTTTTCCATGGCGGTTTCGAGATCGGTTCGTGTCCGGCGGCAGAAGGTTTCAATGCTTGAGTTTTCGGCATGGCCGTAGGGCGGGTTTCCATACTTTTCGGCGGCGGTATCTTTGATGGATTCGTTGAAGGTTTGGATCGCGTTGATCGGAGGAAGGTTGAAGAGGGTCATCACGGTGATCACGAGGGTGATGACCAATGAAATATTGAAGTCGACGGTGAACAATCTGAATTTCTTCGCCTTGTTCTTGAGGTAGGCCACGATCGGCGTCCAGTTGAGCACGGTATGAACAATTCCCGCGATCAGAAACAGAAGGCCGAGGTTGGTGTGCAGGGCTCCCCATTCCTCTTTCCCGATTCCCCAGCATCTCCAATTGGCCCAGTGGGCAATCTTTCCTTGCGGGGTGATATAAAGGATAATGCTGGTAATGATCAGCAAGATGAATGACAGCAATGTGGTTAGCGAGGTAACTTTTCTTAGCGACATAGTGCTCCCTTGGGTTTTCGGTGGATACAATCGTCAAGCCATGATTCGTCACATTGGAAGCACATAAATTTCGCTAGCGCATTTTAAATAATTCCATGGCCCCAGATAACCCCAGATCTTTTACAGATATACGGGCGCTTTCCCCAAGGGGGTTTAGGGAGAGCATACTTGATAGATTCATACTGCCGCCCATCAAGATCTTGTTTTTCCGGCAAGGTTTTCTCTCAGCGCAAAGCTTTGCATTTAATTTTAGTTAAGCCTCGGCTCCGCTAGGTTAATCCATGTTCATCTGCGGCGACAGGTTTTCTTGTTTTGCTCTAGCGTTGGCCGAACGAGAAACTGAATAGGGCTCCCATCACGGCACCATAGATCGCACCCCGCTACGGGGTGGCGGTGAGCGGGCAGGTTCCCGAGGTGCATTTTCCAAAATAGCCCATCAGCGCTCCGAGCGCAGTGCCAACGGCAATCCCGATCATCAATCGAATGAGTTGTGATTTTCCCATACTATTTCCTTAGGGGTCCTATTCGGGAGCTGGCGCTCCATCAAGTGTGATGGCGAACTCGGGCGGGGTGAGGACATGTTTCTTTACGGTACAGAGGTTCGCCGTCCGCCAGATGGCTTTGTGGTATTTTTCCGGGAAGCCGCGGGGGAGGGTAATGTCGATGGAGATATTGGGGAAACGTTTTTGCCCGGGATCGAATGCGGAATTGAGGCGCACGCCCAGCCCTTCCGTTTCGAGGTCGCGCGCCGTGCAGAATTCCAGCACATAGATGCCGACGCAGGTGGCCATCGAGACAAAAAACAGATCGAAGGGTTCGGGCGCGGAGCCTTCGCCCCCATTCTTCACCGACTGATCGGTCTGAACGGTACGGCCATCATAGTGCGCGTCGACTCGCTTCCCGCCGGGAAAGCGTACGGTGATATCTTTGACTCCTGCGGCCATGTTATTTCTCCTGGGGTGGGTTTTTTTGGAGCATGTGGTCGATATTCTTTTCGTAGGTGCTCTGGGATTGCAGTCCGATTTCTCGTTGCACCTCCTCGCCGCCGGCAAAGAAAAGAACCGTGGGGACCGCGTCGATCCCGTAGGGGATGGAAAGGTTCGTCGCGGTGTCTACATTGATTTTGCAGATCACGGCGCGCCCTTTGTATCTCTCGGCCAGTTTTTCAATCGTTGGTGCAAGTTGGCGGCAGGGCGGGCAGTGGTCGGAGTAGAAGTCGACGAGGCATGGCATGTCGGCCTGAGCAACATAGCGGTTGAAGTCCTCCGCCGTGGCGATATGGATCAGGCCTTCGCCCGGAGCCGGTTGCTCGCCCACGACGGGGAGGGCCGCAGGAGTGCCTACGGATGAAAGCACGAGGAACACGCCCAGCACCCCCCCATAGAGGGCTCCCCGGAAAGGATTGGCCGTAAGCGGGCATCCCCCAGAGGAACACCTCCCAAAATGCCCAATTACGGCGCCAATGCCTGCCCCGATGAGTATGCCGGCGATGAGTTTTATAATCATGGCCATTACCCCACGTTAACGACGAGTTCCACCGGACACTTGAGCGAGTTGGAGAGCGGGCAGGTTTTTTCGGCCTGGATCACCGCTTTCCGCGCGGCATCGGCCTGAGCGGGATCGTCAAGTTCCAGGGAAACCTCCACGGCAATACGGCTGAACGTGAGGCCGCCCGCGCCCTTTTCCATCGTGCCGGTGGCTTTGCTTTTGTACGAGCGGAAGCCAACCTTGCTCCGGTTGAGAAAAAACAAGGAAGAGGCCATGATGCAGGACTCCACGGCACTCGTTAGCAGATCTTCCGGTGTCCAGACGCCTTCCGGGCCACCAAATTCCGGCGGAGTAGTCACTTCGATGGCGGGTTTCCCTTCACAACGGGCTACGCCGGTTTTTTCTTCTTTCCAGTCTACAGAGGTTTCATAGGTCCACATAGGTTCTCTCTCTCCTTACGTTAAATGAACAGGTTGGCGCCGCGGCACTCGCGCCTCCGGCAACCCCACCGATAATGAGTAGTCTCTTTGTTTTCAAAGCGATACCTTTATTTGTTTTAAGGATTAATATATAATGAATTTCTAATATGTAGGCTAAAAGAAAACCAGAACGTTAGTCCCGGAAGTTCAGAAATTTGCGCAGGTGCAGGTGCATGCAGTCGAACAGCTTCAGAAAGTCACGATTCGAGAGGCTGCAATACTTCTGCGTGCCGTCCTTGCGGATGGAGACAAGCTTTTGCTGGCACAGGATCTTAAGTTGTTGCGACATCATCGACTGGCTGCAATCTAGTTCCTCATAGAGCTCGGTGACCGTCCGTTCGCCATCGGCCAGCACCTCGATCACGCCCAGCCGAATGGGGTGGGCCATCGCCTTCAACACATCCGCCGCAATATTTCGTTCTTCCTGCACCATCATCATTCTCCAAACTTGAAACCATAGGTATTATAATATTTTTATATTCATCCCAACTAAAATATCCATTTATCTAAAATACGGGACCCTTGCTCCTTGTTTAGATAAGGTCTTCCCAAGCATCGGAATGGCATGAATAACTATCTTATTATAAAGGGATAGCATTAATTCAATATTATAATAATGAGCTTGATGCAGGGGCGATTTTCACGTAGTTATGGATCATACACGTATCACTAACATGTAATTAACCAGGGGAGTAAAATAGGGATGAAGACACGCCTAGCAGCAACGGCAGTAGCCCTCGCGACTGTAACCATGCAAATTCACGCCACGGAAGGCATCAACCTGATCGGTATTGGTCCAGTCCAGCAGGGAACCGCCGGAGCCGGTGTCGCCTCCGCCAAGGATTCCACCTGGCTCATCCTCAACCCCGCCGGCTTGACCGATGTGGAAATGGGCGTCGATGCTTCGTTCCAGGTCTTTGCGCCGGTACGCACCATGGATTCCTCCACTAACCCAGGTGCAGGTGAGCAGAAAGACGATTCCGCATTTGTCATTCCATCCATCAGTGGTTCTTTTGGTTGCTGTCAGGGCGAGAATGGGTTCTTTGGCCTCGGCCTCTACGGAACCAGTGGCATGGGCGTGGATTATGATAACGGGCGTTTCCCTGGGGGTGCCGATAAAATGACCGAACTTTCGATTGCAAAAATGACGGCAACCTATGCCTACAAGTTTGGCGATAGTGGTCTTAGCATTGGTGCAGGACCTATCTTTGTGCTTTCCCGTTTTAAAACGGATATGATGGCTCCCCCCTCAACGGTTGGTTCTGGTGATTGGGATACTTCGTACGGCGTCGGGGCTATCATTGGCGTAAATCAGCATTTCGGTCGTTTTACGATTGGTGGAAGTTATATGTCTGAACAGTGGATGGGGGAGTTTGATGAATATAATGATTTGCTGGGTGATTCCCTTAACCTTCCCCAGCAGTTGACGGTCGGTGCAGCCTACAACGTGTTGGATAATATCGAGCTAGCTCTCGACTATCGGTGGGTGGGATGGAACGAACTTGATACTTTTGGCGACACCTTTGGATGGGATAACCAGAATATTGTCAAGGCCGGTGTGACTTGGGGCGTGAGCGATGCGCTGACCCTGCGTGGCGGTATCTCCTATGGGGCGTCGCCGATCGAGGAAGACAATGCTTTTGCCAATGCACTCTTCCCGGCCATCATGGAAACCCATCTGGCCTGCGGCGCTTCCTATGCTTGGGAAAAATGGGCGGCTCATCTGGCCTACATCCATGCGCTGGAAAATGAAGTGACGGCCAATGGGCCAAATATGGGTGGTATGGGAGATGGCACAGGCACCAAAATCAGCATGTACCAGAATTCGTTGACGATGGGTGTGAGCTACAAGTTTTAGATCCCGCAGATCGATGCACGACAAAGGCTCCGGAACACGCATCACACAAGGTGTAGCCCCGCTTCACCGCCCGAAGGGTGGAAAGCGGACTCGGGGAGCGGGAATGCGAAGGAAAGGCGCACAGCCTAACGCGCGAACGCTTTC
>JAOZKS010000553.1 GCA_029935255.1 Pontiella sp. | reverse complement strand
AAACCAGGCCCTGTGTCGCCAGCGCATCGATATTCGGGGACTTTATTATCTCCTGACCATAACAACCCAGTTGCGGCCGCAAATCATCCACGGCAATAAACAGTACATTCGGTTGCGCTTTGACGCTTTTTTCAGCCCATGCAGCCGTTCCCGTCCATCCAGCCAACGCCGTACATAATAAAACAGTATTAGCAAATCTCACCGTATTCTCCTTAATTTAATCCCGTTCCTGAACCTTGGCTTTCCAGTAGTCGTTAATGTTGTATGAAGAGACCTTCGAAAGCGGAACCTGGTTCTTCGGAACCGCCATCTTGAAATGAACCTTGATTGCGGCGTATTCCGGGTTCTCCGCACGGTTGGTCCATTCGTTGGGATCCTTGACCATATCGTAGAGTTCCTCGGAACCGTCTTCGTAGAGGATGTAGCGGTGTGTGCGGTCACGCAAGGAAATATTGCCCCTTCCATAGGAAGTAACGGCAATCTCATTCCATTCGGCAGCGGGATTTTTCAGCAACGGGACGAGGCTGTCGCCTTCCACCTGGGGGTTTGGCGGGAGACCGCACAGCTCCAGCAGGGTTGGATAAATATCGAGCAGTTGGGTCGGTGCTTCGCAACGGCCAGTAGGCGTGGCGACCGGTGCCTTGAATATTAGGACGGTGCGCGTGTCGCGCTCCCAGATCGCCTGCTTGGCGAAGCGGTTTTTTTCGCCCAGATGGTAGCCATGGTCGGCCCAGAGGACGACGACGGTGTTGTTTGCATATTCACTTTCGCGCAGGGCATCGAGTACCTTGCCGACCTGTGCATCGGCAAACGTAGAACAGGCGAGATAGGCTTGTACCATATTTTTCCACTCGCCGTTTTCAATCGCCCATTCGGTGGTAGGCATCATGGGAACCTCGGCGATGCGTTGGCCCATTTCGGGAACATCGTCCATATCGCCGGGCAGATAGGGTGGGGTTTGGATGTTTTCGACGGGATGCATGTCGAACCATTTTTGCGGGGCGTACCACGGCACGTGGGGACGGCAGAAACCGGCCGCGAGGAAAAATGGCCGGTCGTGCTTTTCCTTCAGCTTGCCGACGGCATAGGCGGCGGTCTTGAAATCGGGCATTTCTTCATCGCGTTCCGGATAGGCTCCCCAATCGGTCTGCGTGCCGGGCGGGAAGTCGGTCTCTTTGGGTTCGAACCTAAATTTTTTCTTCGGCTTCGGCCCCATGTCCTTCTTCTGGCCATATTCATCGAACAAAATTTTCCCGCCGTTATGAAGAATCTTTCCGGCTCCCATCACCTTGTAGCCATTGCGCCTGAACCACTCGGTCAGGAAAACGGACTCGGCTGCCGCAGGGTTGGCCTTTTGAATGTTTTTATCGGCGAGCTGCAAATAGCTTCCCGTCGTGCTTGGATACAGCCCCGTCATGAGCGATGCCCGCGACGGCCCGCAGATCGGCGCCTGGCAGTGGTTGTTCAGGAAAAGAACACCCTCCTCTGCCAGGCGATCAATGCTCGGGGTGATCGCTTGCGGATGGCCGCCCATGCAACCGATCCAGTCGTTGAGATCATCCACCGCAAGGAACAGCACATTGGGTTTTTCCGCACCGCCTTGCATACATAGGCCGATCCA